>CACXCV010000140.1 GCA_902766215.1 Oscillospiraceae bacterium | reverse complement strand
CCCCATCCATTAAAAAGGGCCTTTAGCTCAGTTGGTCAGAGCAGCCGGCTCATAACCGGTCGGTCCCGGGTTCGAGTCCCTGAAGGCCCACCATATATGCCTTTGGGATGACCAAATTGAATAGATAGGGGTATAGCTCAGCTGGTAGAGCGGCGGTCTCCAAAACCGTAGGCCGAGGGTTCGATCCCTTCTGCCCCTGCCAAAGCGACAATTTCTAAAACAGAAATTGTCGCTTTTTTGCCCCATTGTGCCTTTGACTCGGTGCGATTCGGCACGATTTAGAAAAAACAGGACTGATGCATGGATCCATGCATCAGTCCTGTTTTCATTCAAATCCCGATAAACTAAGGCCCTATCAGCCCTGCTGCTGGGCAGCCAGAACTTCCTCGGTCCACACAATAGCGTGGTCAATCTGCTCCTGGGTCAGCTTCGCCTTCTTGAACAGGCCGCCGCGCTCGACATGACACTCGTAAACGTTGTCGTGAATCTTCACGCCAGTGTCCTTCACGGCTTCCTTCATGGTCTCCAGTCCATCCAGGTTCTTGCCGATGACACAGAAGGCAATTGACTTAGCCTTTGCCGGGGTTAGCGTCCGCAGGAACTTGGTTACGGGCTCGGGAGCATTGCCGCTCTCGATGGTGACAAACAGAACGGCCTCGCGCTCGGGCTGATACGCGGGAGGAATCTTGTCGGCCTTCACACGATACTCTCTGGCAATGCGCTCGGCGATCTGATAGGCTTTGCCAGTGGCGTCAAAATAATAGGACTGGAGCTTCATTTGGGTAACCTCTTTCACTTTAGAATTCTTGAAGACAAGCCATGTTCGGCTGCCTAAAATATATTACACTAACCATACCATGTAATTGTGAACAAACCGTGAACGGAAACCCTTTTTTTCCTGCGTGTTATGAATTATATAAAAAAGACGGCGGATAGGTAGTTTTGAGCGGATTTAGGCGATGCGGCACGGCCTGGAGAAATCAATTCGGCGATTGTATCGACGTGCTTCTACGGCTTCCAATGGCACGCTCAGTCAGGGACGCATACCATGGGGCAGGAGGGATTTCTCGATGGACTATTATTTTTTTTCCTTTCGCTCTATTACCCGCGCACAGCTGGCGCTGCGTTATCTTCAGGCGGCTGACATGCGTGCGGCGCTGCTGCGCACGCCCAAGGCGCTGGCGACCGAGGGATGCGGTTATGTGATCCGTGTGCGGGCGGCGGATGCGGCTGCGGCAGACCAGCTTTTCTCGGAAAACCAGGTGCGGTATCAGCGGCGATTTATCCAGCGCGGCGGACGATATCAGGAGGTGCTCCATGGTCTATCTTGACGCGGCGGCAACGACGCTGCGCAAGCCGGATGCCGTGGCCGCGGCAATGGGCCGGGCGCTTCGTCAATGCGGCAATCCGGGGCGCAGCGGTCATGCAGCTGCACAGGCGGCGGATGCAGTACTGCTGCAGTGCCGGCAGCTGGCAGGGGCAATGTTTGACGCCCCGCCGGAGCAGGTGGTGCTGACGATGAACGCCACCCACGGGCTGAACCTTGCCATCCGGTCGCTGGTGCGGCCGGGACAGCGGGTGGTGGTCAGCGGGTTTGAGCACAACGCGGTGATGCGGCCGCTTTATGCCCTGGGGGCGAGGGTGACGGTGGCTGGCCGCCGGCTGTTCAATCCGGCGGATACCTTGGCCAGCTGGGAGCAGGCCCTGCACGCCCGTCCAGATGCCGCGGTGTGTACCCACGTGTCCAATGTGTTTGGCTATGTGCTGCCCGTGGGCGAAATTGCGGCGCTGTGCCAAACGTATCGTGTGCCGCTGGTCGTCGATGCGTCCCAGTCGGCCGGCACGCTGCCGGTATCGCTGCGGGCATGGGGCTGCGCGTATATTGCCATGCCGGGCCACAAGGGACTTTATGGCCCCCAGGGAACAGGGCTGCTTCTGTGCGGGCAGACGCCCGAGCCGCTGCTCTGCGGCGGCACAGGCAGCCAGTCGCGCAGCTTTGTCATGCCCGACGAGCTGCCGGACCGGGTGGAGGCCGGCACGCCCAATTTGCCGGGCGCAGCAGGCTTATGCGAGGGGCTGCGCTTTGTCGCTGCACACCCGGACCTGCTGGCGCACGAGCGTCGGATGCTGCAATGCTTCCGGCGGCGCTGGGGCAGAGCGATGCGTTTTTGGGGCAGCGGAAACCAGGCGGGCGTGCTGTCACTGCAGCTGCCGGGCGACTGCGAGGCGATTGCGCAGGCACTGGCGGAGGCTGGCATTGCCGTACGCGCTGGGCTGCACTGCGCGCCGCTGGCCCACGAGAGTGCCGGCACGCTGGACACGGGAACGGTGCGCCTGAGCCCGGACGCCTTTTCGACCTGCGAGGAGATGGAATACACAGCCGACACACTGGCGAGAATTATGAATAATCTATCAAATCTATAAAATCACCGGGGAATTGCCTTGCCTTTCTGATGCCAATGGGGTATAATCACAATGATTCTTTATCGGCAAAATCAACGGAAGGGAGGCGCCCCGCATGAGAGATTGGCTGCAGAATCTCCCTGATATGTTTCATGTCCTGGTGTCCGACTTCGGAATCAAGGATATCTTGGATATCGGCATTGTCGCTTGGATTTTCTATACATTGATGTCGCGCCTGAGCGGAACCAACGCCGCCCGCGTGGCCAAGGGCATTGTGCTTCTGCTGGTGGTCAGCTGGACGATCGAGGTGTCGCAGCTGGAAACCCTGAGCTACCTGCTCAACCGCATCATCGAAATGGGCGTGGTGGCGCTGGTCATTGTGTTTCAGCCGGAGCTGCGCCGCGGCCTGGAGCGGTTTGGCTCGGGCAATATCAAGGGCCTGTTTTCGCGCCCCGGCCCCACGCAGGAGCTGGAGTGCGCCATCGGCGAAACGGTTGCCGCCTGCGAGACCATGTCGGCCGACCGCACCGGCGCGCTGATCGTGTTCGAGCGCACGGAGACGCTGGGAGAATATTTCAAGACCGGCACGGTGATCGACGCACGGGTATCGGCCGAGCTGCTGAAGAACATCTTTTTTACCAAGGCGGCGCTGCATGACGGCGCAGTGATTATCCGCGGGGCGCGGATCGCAGCCGCTGGCTGCGTTCTGCCGCTGACGGTCAACCCCAACCTGAGCCGTGATCTGGGCACGCGCCACCGCGCAGGCATCGGCATGAGCGAGGCTTCGGATGCGCTGGTGGTCATCGTTTCAGAGGAGACGGGCACCATTTCGGTGGCAAGCCATGGCACGCTGCGCCGGCACCTTGCCGCGCCGACGCTGGAAAAGATTTTGCGCGACGAGCTGCTGCCCAAGGAAGATGAGCTGGCGCCGCGCCGGATTAAGAAACTCCTCGACCGCTTGCAGGTGGTGAAGAACGATGAAAAAGACAAAAAAGCTGGCTCCAAATAGGCGCCTGGTTTATGCCATTGTCGCGCTGCTGGGCTCGCTGGCGCTGTGGGTTTATGTCCGCACGGCAGTAAACCCCTATTCCGACCCCTGGGTCTACCGCGTGCCGGTTGTCTTCGAGGGCGTGGATGCGCTGACGGACCGCAGCCTAATCCTGCTGGCAGGAGAGAATGCAACGGTTGACCTTCACCTGTACGGCAAGCTGCGTGACACGGCCACGCTTAACCGCAGCAACATTACGCTGACGGTGGATATAAGCACCATCCGCGCGGCGGGCGAATACTCGCTGGACTATGACATTGCTTTCCCCGACTCCATTGCAGACAACAGCGTGACGGTGCTTGAGCGCTCGCCGTCTTCGGTACAGCTGACTGTCGGCAAGGTGAAAACCAAGCGGATTGAAGTGGCCGGCAGCGGCGGCAGCCCGGCCGAAGGCTATCTGGCCGAAACCATGGTGTGCAACCCGGACACCATCCAGGTCAGCGGACCGGAGGAGCTGGTTGACCAGGTCGACCACGCCGAGGTGTATCTCGACCGGGACAACCTGGAACGCACGGTCAATACGGTGCTGGACTTCACGCTGGTGGATGCCGACGGCAACCCGGTGGAAGACGACCGGCTGCAGTGCGACGTGGATCAGATCGAGGTTGAACTGCCGATCCTGGCCACCAAGGAGGTCAAGCTGACGGTGGAGCTGCTGGCCAGCAGCGGTGCGACCGACGCGGACGCAACGTGCACCATCAAGCCGGAGAGCATCCGGATTGCCGGCGACGCCGAGCTGCTGAAGGGCGTCAACCAGATTTCGCTGGGCAGCATTGACCTGGGCGAGGTCTATGGTCAGGCGACGCTCAAGCGCAGCATCGTCATTCCCAACGACATGCAAAACCTTTCCGGCGAGGAAGAGGCCAGCATCACCGTGGAGCTGAAGGGCCTGGACACCCGTACCATCCGCACCAGCAACATTGAGCTGATTAACAAGCCCAACGAGGATACGCAGGAATACACCGTGATATCCTCCTCGCTGAGCGTGGTTGTGCGCGGCAAGAGCGCCGTGGTGGAAGAGATTTATCCCGCCAATCTGCGCGTGGTGGCCGATTTGACCGAATATGATGAGCCGGGCCAGTATAAAGTACCGGTGACGGTCTATGTGGACGGCTATGCCGACGTGGGCATCCTGCACGAGGGCGACTATGCCATTGTGGTCAGCATTACGCAAAAGCAGCGCGGCTCGATGGAGGACAGCTGATGCGCAGAGAGGTGCTGGTCACGGCGCTGTTGCCCGACGGCCGGGCCGAGGTCGTGATGGACAGGCCCTCGGCCTGCGGCGGTAGCTGCGCCTCCTGCGGCGGATGTCCCTCGCGGCAGGCCCACGCGGTGGCGGACAACCCCATCCATGCCCAGCCGGGCGAATGGGTGCAGATCGAAGGGTCTGACCGGCGGCTGCTGGCCATGACGGCGGTGGTTTATCTGCTGCCGCTGGCGCTGCTGATTGGCGGCTGGCTGCTGGCCGAGGCGCTGTGGCAGCTGCCCGGGCCGGGCGCCCTGGGCGGCTTTGCCCTGGGCGTGGCGGCGGTGATTGCCTATGGCCGCCGGGCGGCCAGGCATCCCCCGGTGTATTCCATCGTGGCCCGGAGGTAAGCGTATGTATGGCTATATCCGGCCGCTGAAGGCTGAGCTGAAGGTGCGCGAATACGAGGCGTATCACGCCATGTACTGCGGCCTGTGCCGGACACTGGGCCGGCGGTATGGCTTTGCCGCGCGGTTTCTGGTCAGCTATGACCTGACCTTCCTCTGCTGCCTGCTGGAGGGCGGCGCAGAGCAGTGGCGGCAGGGAACGTGCTTCTGTCCGGCCAATCCGCTCTGCCGCAAGCACTGTGTGGAACAGAGCGAGGCCATGGTACACGCCGCCGACCTGACGGTGCTGCTGGCCTGGCAGAAGCTGCGCGACGCAGTGCAGGACGAGCACGGTCCCAAGCGAATCGCGGCCTGGCTGGGGACCCGTCTCTATGGCCGTGCCTATCGCCGGGCGGCTGCCCGGCTGCCCGAACAGGCAGCACGGATCGAGCGGCAGCTGGGGCGCCTGGCGGCGCTGGAGGCGGCGCAGAGTGCCAGCCTCGATGAGACAGCCGACGCCTTTGCCCGGATCCTTGCGGGCTGCGCGGCCCTGTTGCCCGAGGGGGCGCCGCGCCGGGCGGGCGAGCAGCTGCTGTATCACACCGGCCGGTTCATCTACCTGACCGACGCGCTGGACGATGCAGCGGAGGACGCCCGGCGCGGACGATACAATCCCGCGCTGCGGCGGTATCAGGCCGGGCCAGAGGGGCTGTGCGCCGCCGACCGGGCCGGCCTGGTCGAGACGATCGACGCGTCGGTTTCGCTGGCAGGCGCAGCCATGGAGCTGATGCCGCTGCGGGCCGGGCGCGGCATTGTTGAAAACATTGTCTATCAGGGCATGCCCGGCGTTCTCCGGGCGGTTGCGGCGGGAACCTTCCGTAACAAAAAACGAGCAGACAGGAGCCACCTATGAACGATCCCTATGCAGTCCTTGGCGTGTCGCCCAATGCATCGGACGACGAAGTAAAAAAAGCATATCGTGACCTGGCACGAAAGTACCACCCGGACAACTATCACGACAATCCGCTGGCAGATCTGGCCCAGGAAAAGATGAAGCAGATCAACGAGGCCTATGACCAGATTCAGAAAATGCGGTCCGGCGGCACGGGTGCGCAGGGCGGCTATCAGCGCCAGAGCCAGAGCAGCGGCTACCGCAGCAGCCAGTGGACCGACAGCGGCTATACCACGCCGGAATATACACGGGTGCGCCAAGCGATCAACCTGGGCAACATCCAGCTGGCGGAGGATCTGCTGAACCAGATCAGCAACCGGGACGCCGAATGGTATTTCCTCAGCGGCGCGGTGGCTTACCGCAAGGGGTGGCTGGATGTGGCGCGGCAGAACTATCAGACGGCCTGCAGCATGGCACCCAACAACATGGAATACCGCCAGGCGCTGAATTATATGCAGAACGGGTCAAATCCCTACCGTACAGCCAACTATGGCAATGCCATGGACTGCGGCGACTGCTGCACCAGTCTGGTCTGCGCCGACTGCCTGTGCAGCTGCCTGGGCGGCAACGGCTGCTGAAATGATGAAGCGCACAAACAAGCTGACCACTGCCGCGCTGCTGACTGCACTGTGCGTGGCGCTGCTGGCGGCGTCGAATCTTTCGCCCGTGGGCGCGTGGGTGCTGTTTGCCGCGGCGGCCATGCTGCCGGCGGCGGCGGTGCTGCAATGCGGCCTGGGCTGGGGCGCGCTGTGCTATGCTGCGGCGGCGGTGCTGTCGCTGCTGCTGTTCCCGCTGCGGATGAAAACGCTGCTGTTTGTTCTGGTGCTGGGACACTATGGGCTGAGCAAATGCCTGATCGAGCACCTGCGCCGCCTGCCGCTGGAGTGGGCGTGCAAGCTGACGCTGTTCAACGGGACGCTGGCCCTGTGCTATCTGGCGGCCACGCGGCTGGCCGGGCTGACAATTGGGCTGCCCCTGTGGGCCGGCTGGCTGCTGGCCAACGGGGTGTTCGCGGCCTATGATCTGGGCTTTACCGTGGCCATCGGCTGGTATCAGACGCGCCTGATGGGAAAATATAAGCATTAAAGGAAAGAGGAGACGTTGCCATATGATTCGGAGCATGACCGGCTATGGCCGTGCGCAGGAAGTGCGGAACGGGCGGGAGATCACCGTGGAAATGCGGGCGGTGAACAACCGCTTTCTCGACTTGACGATCAAGCTGCCGCGCGTTTACAGCTTTGCCGAGGATGCGCTCAAGCAGCTGGTCAAGGCGGCAGTGGCGCGGGGCAAAGTGGATGTTTACATCACCGTCAATGACACCGGGGCGCAGAGTGTCAGCGTGTCGCTGAACCGGCCGGTGCTGGAGGGCTATTTGCAGGCCCTGCGCACCATGGCGGCGGACTATGGCGTAACCGACGACCTGACTGTCAGCACGCTCAGCCGGATCCCCGACGTGTTCCGCGTGGAAAAGCCGGAGGAGGACGAGCAGCAGCTGATTGCCGACCTGTCGGCGGTGATGGAGCAGGCGCTGGCGCGCTTTAACCAGATGCGCCAGGTCGAGGGCGCGGCCATGGAGGCCGACCTGCGCAGCCGGGCAAAGACCGTGCTGGCCCTGACCGAGCGGGTGGAGGCCCGCAGCCCCGTGACCGTGGCCGAATACCGCGCCCGTCTGGAGCAGAAGATGCGCGAGGTGCTGGACAAGACCAACATCGACGAGGCGCGGATTCTCACCGAGGCGGCGGTGTTTGCCGACAAGATTGCCGTGGACGAGGAGACCGTCCGCCTGCGCAGCCATCTGGCTCAGCTGGATGCGATGCTGACCGCCGGCGGTCCGGTGGGCCGCAAGCTGGACTTCCTGCTGCAGGAGTTTGGCCGCGAGGCCAACACCATCGGCTCGAAGGGCAACGACATCGAGCAGGCCCGCACCGTGGTTGACCTGAAGGCCGAGCTGGAAAAAATCCGCGAGCAGGTGCAGAACATCGAGTGAGGTGGCGCAGATGCGGCTGATCAACATTGGCTTTGGCAACATGGTGGCAGCGGGGCGGCTGCTGGCCGTGGTCGGGCCGGAGAGCGCGCCTGTCAAGCGCATGATCCAGGACGCCAGGGACCGCGGTATGCTCATCGACGCTACCTATGGCCGCAAGACCCGGTCGGTGATCCTGATGGATACGGATCACGTGGTGCTCTCGGCAATTCCGCCGGAAACGGTGGCCGAGCGCGCGGGGGACAAACTGACGCATGTGGAGGAAATCGAATGACACAGGGATTGCTGATTGTATTGTCCGGGCCATCCGGCTCGGGGAAAAGCACGGCAATGGCAGAGCTGCTGCGGCGTCACCCGGAATATTATTTTTCCGTCTCGGTGACCACCCGCGACCCCCGTCCCAACGAGCAAGACGGGGTTAGCTACTGGTTTATCACCAAAGACCGCTTTGACGAGATGGTACGGCAGGGCGAGCTGCTGGAGCATGCCGAGTATGTCAGCGCGTGCTATGGCACCCCGGCGGCACCCATTGACGAGGCCATGGCCCGGGGGTGCTGTGCGCTGCTGGACATTGAGGTGCAGGGCGCAGGCCAGGTTGCCGCGCACCGAAAGGACGCTGTGCTGATCTTTATGCTGCCGCCCAGCTATGACGAGCTGTCCCGGCGGCTGAACGGCCGGGGCGACACCGCGCCGGAAAAGGTGCGGGCGCGGCTCCAGCGGGCGCTGGAGGAAATTCAGCATGCGCCGGAGTATGATTATATTGTAGTATCCGAAACGGTGGAGGGCGTGGCCGACGAACTGGAGGCCATTATCACCGCCGAGCAATGCAAGGCCGCCAGAAGGGCGCATCTAGTGAAGGAGGATTTTTCTCATGCTTTACCCACCAATGTCTAAACTGCTGGAGAACGTCAACAGCCGTTATCTGATGGTCAACGTCATCGCCCACCGGGCGCGGCAGCTGTCCATCGAGGCTGAGCAGTTTCACGAGCAGCTGCCGGAAAAGCCCGTGACCATGGCCATCGAAGAGATTGCCGACGGCGAGCTGACCGCCAGCATTAAAGAGAAATATCTGGTGTAAGTCATAGCAAATGCGAGGTGGACGGAACCGTACACCTCGCATCCTGCGTTCGGAAGGGGGATTCGGTGCGTGATTGCCAGGATTGCCGTGGCAGCGGCCACGGCCAGCTTTGACCGGGCCTATTCCTACCGGGTCCCGGAGACAATGCAGGAGCAGGCGCTGCCCGGCGTGCGGGTGATGGCACCATTTGGCCGCGGCAACCGCCGCACCGAAGGCATCATCCTGGAACTGACCGGGGGAGACGAGACGGGGCTGAAGGCACTGGATCAGCTGCTGGATCCCGCGCCGGTGCTCTCGCCGGAGCTGCTGCGGCTGGCAGCCTTTCTGCGCCAGCGGTCGTTCTGCACCATGTACGAGGCGGTGCGCTGCATGCTGCCGGCGGGGCTGCTCTACCGGCCGCAGGAGGAATATCAGCTGGCCGGCGTGATGGACGAGCATGCCATCGAGGCCCGGCCGGACTGCTTTGCCCTGACTGAAACCCTGGCCGACCTGGGCGGCAAGGCCACGCGCCAGCAGCTGCTGCGGATTTATGAGCCGGAGCAGCTGGATCGCGCGCTGTCCTGGCTGCAAAAAAAGCAGATTGTTCGCAGCGACCAGGAGTTTACCCAGCGGGGCAGCGAGAAGACTGAGCGGATTGCTGTGCTGGCAGTGGAAGCCGAGGAGGCCGCGGAGTATGCCGCCCGCTGCCGCCGCCGTTCGCCGCTGCAGGCGGCGGCGCTGGAGCTGCTGTGTACCGCCGGCGAGACCAGCGCCAAGGAGCTGTGCTATTTTACCGGGGCCAACATGCGCGTGCTGCGCCGGCTGGAGCAGTTGGGCTATGTGGCCCTGCGTGAGCAGGAGGTGCTCCGCCGCCCGACGGTGCAGCCGGCCGCGCCGGAGCCGGTGGTGCTCAGCCCGGAGCAGCAGCAGGTGTTCGAGGGTCTGTCGGTTCAGGCTGCGCGGGAAAAACCCGGCGTGGCGCTGGTCTATGGCGTCACCGGCAGCGGCAAGACGGCGGTGTATCTGCACCTGATCCGGCAGACACTGGAGCAGGGGAAAAGCGCCCTGCTGCTGGTGCCGGAGATTGCCCTCACGCCGCAGATGCTCAGCCTGTTCACCGGCCACTTTGGCCAGACGGTGGCAGTGCTGCACAGCTCGCTGAAGATCGGCGAGCGCTATGACGAATACCGCCGCATCCGCGAGGGCGCGGCGCGGCTGGTGATCGGTACCCGCTCGGCGGTGTTTGCTCCGCTGGAGCAGCTGGGGCTGCTGATTGTGGACGAGGAGCAGGAGCACACCTATAAATCCGAAAGTCCGCCCCGCTATTCCGCCCGCGAGGTGGCCGTCTACCGCGGCGACCGGGCCGGGGCGCTGGTGGTGCTGGGCAGCGCCACGCCTTCGGTGGAGAGCATGTACCATGCCCAGCAGGGGGATTATGCGCTCTATACCCTGACGGGACGCTATAACGGCCGCGCGCTGCCGCAGGTGACCATTGCCGACAGCCGCGAGGATCTGCGCCAGGGCAACGGCACGGCCATCGGCGCGGTGCTGCGGCGCGAGCTGCAAAAAAACCTGGACGAAGGCCGGCAGAGCATCCTGTTTCTCAACCGGCGGGGCAACGCCCGGCTGCTGCAATGTATGGAATGCGGCGCGGCGCCCCAGTGTCCGCGGTGCAGCGTAAGCCTGACCTATCACAGCGCCAATGGCCGCCTGATGTGCCACTATTGCGGCTATAGCGACCGGGCGCCGGAGCGGTGTAGCTGCGGGGGTCTGCTGCGGCCGGTGGGCGCCGGCACCCAGCGGGTGCAGCAGCAGCTGAGCGAGCTGTTTCCTGGGGTGGAGGTGCTGCGCATGGACGCGGACACCATCACGGCGACCAACCCGCACGAAAAGCTGCTGCGTCGCTTTGAGCAGGAGCGGGTGCCCATCCTGCTGGGAACCCAGATGGTCACCAAGGGGCTGAACTTTGAAAACGTCACGCTGGTGGGTGTGCTGGACGCCGACCTGTCGCTGTATGTGGACAACTACCGCGCGGCGGAGAACACATTTTCCATGTTGGCGCAGGTCATTGGCCGCGCCGGGCGCGGCCGGTTCGGCGGCCGGGCGGTGATCCAGACCATGACGCCGGACAACGCGGTGCTGCAGCTGGCGGCGCGGCAGGACTATGACAGCTTTTATGCCATGGAGCTGCCCCAGCGGCAGCTGCGGATGTGCCCGCCGTTTCTGGACGTGCTGACGGTGCAGTTTTCCGGCCTGGACGAGACGGCGGTGCGCGAGGGCGCGCTGCGCTTTCGTCAGGCGCTGGAGCGGGCGCTGATGGCAGCTCCGCCGGAGCCGATGCAGCTGCTGGGCCCCGCGCCCGCGCCGGTAATGCGCGTGAACCTGCGCTTTCGCTATCGGCTGACGCTGCTGCGGAAAAACACCCGGCCCCTGCGCCAGCTGCTGGAGGGCCTGCTGGCTGTGTTTTTGTCCGACCGCGCCAACCGGGGCGTGACGGCGTTTATCGACGTAAATCCGTATGAATGAGTACATGGCTGTGGAGTAAATGAGGAGGAAACAAGACTATGGCACTGCGTACAATTGTAAAAGAGGGCGATCCGGTGCTGACCAAGCACTGCCGCCCGGTGACCAGCTTTGACGAGCGGCTGCACACGCTGCTGGACGACATGACCGAGACGCTGCTGGACGCTGGCGGCGTGGGTCTGGCCGGGCCGCAGGTGGGCGTGCTGCGCCGGGTGGTGGTCATCGACCTGGATGAGGACGGCATGCTGGAGCTGATCAATCCCGAGATCATCGAGCAGAGCGGCGAGCAGGACGGCATGGAGGGCTGCCTGAGCGTTCCAGGCCGGTGGGGCATGGTCAAGCGGCCTAATGTGGTAAAGGTGAAGGCACAGGACCGCAACGGCGACTGGTTTGAGGCCGAGGGCGAGGCGCTGATTGCCCGCTGCTTCTGCCACGAGCTGGAGCATCTGGACGGCCACCTGTTTACGGAAAAGGCCTATCGCTTCCTGACCCCGGAAGAGGTGGAGACCATGGGCCGGGCAGAGGAGGACGAGCAGTGAGGCTGGTGTTTATGGGCACGCCGGACATCGCCCGCAAGTGCCTGCAGCGGCTGGTGGAGGACGGGCACGAGATTGCCGGCGTATACACCAAGCCCGACACGCCGAAAAACCGCGGCATGAAGATGGAAGCCTCGGAGGTCAAGCAGTATGCTCTGTCGGTGGGGCTGCCGGTCTATCAGCCCACCCGCTGGAAGTCGGAGCAGACCTATCAGACGCTCAAGGCGCTGCAGCCCGAGCTGATCGTGGTGGTGGCCTATGGCCGCATTCTCCCGCAGCGGGTGCTGGACATTGCGCCCCGGGGGGCCATCAACCTCCACGCCAGCCTGCTGCCGCAGCTGCGGGGCGCAGGCCCGGTGCAGTGGGCCGTGCTGCGCGGGCTGGAGACCACCGGCGCAACGGTGATGTATCTCTCGGCGGAGATGGACGCCGGCGACATGATCGACCGGGTGGAAACGCCCATCGGCCCTGACGAGACCTATGGCGAGCTGCTGGAGCGCCTGGGCGATCTGGGCGCCGAGCTGCTCAGCGGCACGGTGCGCCGGATGGAGGCGGGGCCGGTGGAAGCGGTGCCCCAGGACGCCAGCCAGGCCACCTATGCCCCGATGCTGACCAAGGAGCTGTCGCCCATCGACTGGAGCCAGAGCCCGCAGCAGATCCACAACCATGTGCGCGGCATGGTGCCCTGGCCGGTGGCCACCACGGTTCTGGAAGGGAAAAAGCTGAAAATCTTCCGCGTGGGTCTGACGGACCTGCACACCGACAAGGCCCCCGGCACGCCGGTGGCGGTGACCAAGCAGGGCCTGCAGATGGCCTGCGGGCAGGGAGAGGTTGTCACCATCCTCGAGCTGCAGGCCGAGGGCGGCAAGCGGATGCGCGCGGCGGACTATCTGCGCGGGCACCCCATCACGATTGCATAAGGAGAGAGCATATGCCGGCAAGAACAACCGCCCTGGCGGCGCTGATTGCCTGCCGACGGGCAGGCGCGTGGTCTGACGGGATATTGAAGGAATACCTTGCCCGCGACGGGCTGGACCGCCGCGACGCGGCCCTGGCCACGCAGCTGTGCTGCGGTGTGATGCAGCAGCGGCTGCTGCTGGACTGGCGGCTGCGGCAGGTGTCGTCCCAGCCGCTGGAAAAGCTGCAGCCCGTGGTGCTGGACATCCTGCGCCTGGGGGCGTATCAGATCGGCTTTCTGGACCGCGTGCCGGATTCTGCCGCGGTCAACGAGGCGGTGGAGCAGGCCAAACGCTATGCCAACGCCCGGGCGGGCGGCTATGTCAACGGGGTGCTGCGCGCCCTGTTGCGGCGGAAAGCAGAGCTGACCGCGCCGGAGGGGGACACGCTGGAAGCGCTGAGCATCCGCTACAGCCACCCGCTGCCGCTGGTGACGCTGCTGGCCGGGCAGCTGCCGCCGCAGACGCTGGCGGCGGTGCTGGCGGCGGATCAGACCGTGCCGCCCACGGTGCTGCGGGCCAACCCGCTGCGCCCCGGCCCCATGCCGGAGGGCGCGCAGCCGCATCCGTGGCTGCCGGGCTGCTGGCTCTGCCGCGGGGGCGGGAGCGTCGAGTCGCTGCCCGGCTTTGCAGAGGGCGCCTATACAGTGCAGGACGCAGCCTCGCAGCTGGCGGTGCTGGCGGCGGATCCCCGGCCCGGCGACCGGGTGCTGGACGCCTGCGCTGCGCCGGGCGGCAAGAGCTTTGCCTGCGCGGCCCGGATGGGCAATCGGGGCAGCATCACCGCTTGCGACCTGCACGGGCACAAGATCCGGCTGATCGAGGCCGGCGCGGCGCGGCTGGGCGTGGAGTGCCTCACGGCAATGCAGCAGGACGGCACAGTCTTCCGCCCGGAGTGGGCGGGCGCCTTTGACCTGGTGCTGGCCGACGTGCCCTGCTCCGGTCTGGGCGTGATCCGCAAAAAGCCGGATATTCGCTATAAAGACCTGGCGCCGCTGGAAGGGCTGCCGGCGGTGCAGACCCGGCTGCTGGACAACCTTGCGCGCTATGTGCGTCCGGGCGGCGCACTGCTCTACAGCACCTGCACGATCCTCCGCCGGGAGAACGAGGCGGTGATCGAGGGCTTTTTGCAGCGGCACGGCGAGTTTGTGCCCGAGCCGATGCCCCTGCCCGCCCCGCTGCCGGAAAACAGCGGCATGCAGCTGCTGTTGCCGGGGCAGTATGACACAGACGGATTTTTCCTTGCCAAGCTGAGGAGGGCAACATGAAACAGGATATCAAATCCCTCCGACCGGAGGAGCTGAAGCGCCAGCTGGCCGAGATGGGGGAAAAGTCCTTTCGGGCCAAACAGATTTTTGTCTGGCTGCACCGGGGGGCCACGTCCTTTGACCAGATGACCGACCTGTCCACCGCGCTGCGCGCGCGTCTGGACGAGCGGTATTACATTACGGCGCCCGCGGTGGAGCGTCGGCAGGAGTCCCGCGAGGACGGCACCATCAAATACCTCTGGCGGCTGCGCGACGGCAACTGCGTGGAAACGGTGTTGATGCGCTATCACCACGGCAATACGGTGTGCATCTCCTCTGAGGTGGGCTGCCGCATGGGCTGCGCCTTCTGTGCCAGCACGCTGGGCGGGCTGGTGCGCCGGCTGGAGCCGTCGGAGCTGCTGGATCAGGTGCTGTTTACGCAGCTGGATTCCGGTCTGCCGGTGTCGAACATTGTGCTCATGGGCATCGGCGAGCCGCTGGACAACTTTGACAACGTGATGACCTTCCTCGATCTGGTCAATCATCCCGATGGAATGAACATCGGCATGCGGCATATTTCGCTTTCTACCTGTGGTTTGGTTGATAAGATTGACAAACTGGCCGATCTTCGGTTACAATTAACTTTATCCGTATCGCTGCACGCGCCGGATGACGAGACGCGCAACCAGATCATGCCGGTCAACCGCAGCTGCGGGGTCGAGCGGCTGCTGGCCGCCTGCCGGGCCTATTTTGAAACCACCGGCCGGCGTATCTCATTTGAATACGCCATGATCGACGGGGTAAACGACTCTGACGCGGCGGCGCGGCTGCTGGCCTCACGCCTGGCGGGGACGGGCAGCCACGTCAACCTGATCCCGCTCAACCATGTGGAGGAAAGCCCGCTCAAGCCCAGCTCCAGGGCACGGGTGCGGCGGTTTCAGGAGATCCTGGAGTCGCAGGGCATCACGGCCACGGTACGCCGCACGCTGGGCAGCGACATCGATGCCTCCTGCGGTCAGCTGCGCCGCAAGGCAATGCAGGGGGAGCAGGCGGAATAACGCAGGCAGAGGAGGAAGCAAAGCATGCAGGCATGGGGACTGACTGACACAGGCAACGTGCGCCGGATGAACCAGGACGCCTGGCAGGTGCTGCTTCTGGAAACCGGGCAGCTGCTGGCCGTGGTGTGCGACGGCATGGGCGGAGCCAAGAGCGGCAACATAGCCAGCACCATGACGGTGGATGTGTTTATCCGCGATGTAAAAAAACATGTGAAGGCCGGCATGAACCGGCTGGAGCTGGAGCGGCTGCTGACGGCCGCCGCCGACCAGGCCAACCGCGAGGTCTATGACCGGTCGCGCCTGTCCGAAGAGTTTGAGGGCATGGGCACGACGCTGGTGGCGGCGCTGGTGCAGATGCCGCTGGTCTGCGTGATCAACGTGGGCGACAGCCGGTGCTATCACCTGCACGAGCAGTGGATCGAGCGGGTGTCGGTGGACCATTCGCTGGTGGAATACATGCTGCAGACCGGCGAACTGACTGAGGAGACGGCGCGCAGCTATCCCGGGCGCAACCTCATTACCCGCGCCGTGGGAACCGAGCCGGCCGTGCTGACCGACGTCTTTTTCCGCGAGGCATCGCCCGGCGACTGCCTGCTGCTGTGCTCCGACGGACTGAGCAACCTGGTGCCCGCGTGGGAGCTGCGCGACGAGCTGCTTCGGCTGGACGACCGGTCAGGCTGCTGCCAGCGGCTGGTGAACCTGACAAAGCAGCGCGGTGCGCCGGACAATGTGACGGCGGTGCTGATACAGCTGTGATGAATCTCATGGACAAGGTGGGAGCGGTTTTATGGACAAGTACATAGGCAAGCTGCTCGATGACCGGTATGAGATTCTTGACGTCATCGGGGTCGGCGGAATGGCCGTGGTATACAAGGCGCTCTGTCACCGACTGAACCGGCTGGTGGCGGTGAAAATCCTCAAGGACGAATATTTGCAGGACGCGGAGCTGCGCCAGCGGTTTCAGGCCGAATCCCAGGCGGTGGCCAAGCTGTCCCATGCCAACATCGTCTCGGTCTATGACGTGAGCACCCATGGCGACGTGGACTATATCGTAATGGAGCTGATTGACGGCGTCACGCTGAAAAAGCACATGCAGCAGCTGGGCGTGCTGTCCTGGCGCGAGGCGGTACACTTTACCGTGCAGATTGCCAAGGCGCTGGAGCATGCCCACAGCCGCGGCGTGATCCACCGGGATATCAAGCCCCACAACATTATGCTGCTGCGCGACGGCAGCGTAAAGGTGGCCGACTTTGGCATTGCGCGGATGGTGTCGGCGCAGAACACGCTGACCCGCGAGGCCCTTGGCTCGGTGCACTATATTTCGCCCGAGCAGGCCAAGGGCGCGGTGGTGGACAACCGCACCGACCTGTATTCGCTGGGTGTGGTTATGTATGAGATGCTGACAGGCGAGCTGCCTTTCCAGGGCGAGTCGCCGGTGGCGGTGGCCATCCAGCACATCAGCGCCACGCCGCGGATGCCCCGCGAGCTGAACCCCAACATCCCCATCGGCCTGGAGCAGATTACCATGAAGGCCATGTGCGCCGATCTGACCCGCCGTTATTCCAGCGCCACGCAGATTCTGGCTGATCTGGAGGCGTTCCGCGCCGACCCGTCGATTATCTTTTCCTATGGCATGGAGGACGAGGAGCCGGAGCTGCCCGAAGAACCGGAGCTGCCCGAGGAGCCGGAGCTGGAGCTGCTGCCCGCGCCGGTGCGCCGCCCGCAGAAAAGCCACGCCCCGGCGATGGCGGTGCTGCTGTGCATCCTGGCCTTTGCCGGCGTGGCCTGTTGGATGGTGTATCACTTCCTGCTTTCCGGGCTGCTGGGCCAGTCGAAGGAGCTGACGGTTCCCTCGCTGGTGGGGCAGAACTACGAGCAGATTGACATGGCTGACTACAGCCAGTTTGTGCTGGAGGTGGCAGCGGTGCAGCCCAGCGAGTATTACGCCCCGGGCGTGATCCTCGGCCAGGAGCCGAGCGCGGGCGAGCGCGTCCGCGCCAGCCAGAACGTGCTGCACCTGACCATCAGCGGCACCGTTCCCACCGGGCAGATGCCCGACCTGGTGAACACGCCCAGCGCCGAGGCCAAGCAGCCCCTGACTGACCTGGACCTGGAGCTGACCATCCGCACCGAGACAGAGTATTCCGAGTTTGTCGAGGGGCAGGTGATCCGCACCGAGCCGTCCGCCGGCGAGACGCTGCGCCAGCAGGACACGGTGACGCTGTATATCAGCCTGGGCAAGCAGAGCGCCATGGCCGAGGTGCCCAAGCTGGTGGGGCTGCAGCAGGACAAGGCGCTGGAGCAGCTGAAGCAGGCCGGGCTGGAGGTGGGCCTGACCCGCATGACGCCGGACGAGGCGCCCCAGGGCGAGGTGATTGCCCAGGGGATTGACGCCGGGCAGACGGTGCGCGGCGGGACTAAGATTGACCTGACCATCTCCAGCGGCAGCGGCGAGAGCCAGCCGGACAAGACAGAGGATGGCGACAAAAAGCCGGACCAGCCCGACGAGGACGGCAGCGACACTGCCGGGCCGGACGAGCCGGAGCAGCCGCCCGCCGCGCCCGAGCCGCAGATGACCACGCTGGAGGTGCAGATTGACCTGCCCGAGGGCGAGGGAACCGTGATGGTGATGGTCAAGGTGGATGGCACCACCTATTGGGAATATCCGGTTGACCGCGACCGCGGGACGGTGACCTTTACCATCGATGGCGTGGGAAAAAAGCAGATGGACATCTATTTCGACGGCGTCCTGCAGCAGACGCGGGAGCTGGACTTTGGAGGATAAGGCAGTGGCCGAAGGCGTCATTATGAAGGCCCTGAGCGGGTTTTACTATGTGCAGGAGCCGGACGGCCTGCTGGCCTGCCGCGGCCGGGGCAAGCTCCGGCGCGAGGGCGTCAGCCCCATGGTGGGCGACCGGGTGTCCTACACCCGGCAGGGGCAGGGCGGCGTCATCGACCAGGTGCTGCCCCGGCGCAACAGCTTTATCCGCCCGGCAGTGGCCAACGTGGATTTGCTCGTGACCTTTGCTGCGGCGGTGAACCCGATTACCGACCCCTTTCTCATCGACCAGGTGCTGGCCATTGCCGCCAGCCGGCAGGTTGAGCCGCTGCTGGTGATCAACAAGTGTGACTGCGACCGGGGCGAGGCACTGGCGGCAATCTATCGCCAGGCAGGCGTTCCGGTGATCCAGACCAGCGCCAAAACCGGCGAGGGCATCGAGACGCTCCGCGCCGCCCTGGCGGGGAAAACCGCCGCCCTGACCGGCAACTCCGGCGTGGGCAAGTCCAGCGTGATCAACGCGCTGGCCCCGGACTTTGCCATCCCCACCGGCGAGGTGAGCGAAAAGCTGGGCCGCGGCCGCCACACCACCCGCCATGTGGAGCTGTATCAGGTGGGGCAGGCGCGGATCATGGACACGCCGGGCTTTTCCGCCTTTGACACCGAGCAGATGGACCTGATCTACAAGGAGCGCCTGCAGGACTATTTTGTGGACTTCCGGCCCTATCTGGGCCGCTGCCGCTTTCAGGACTGCGCCCATCTGAACGAGCCGGACTGCGCGGTGCTGGCTGCCGTGGGCCGGGGCGAGATATCCCCCAGCCGGTATCAGAGCTATCGCCGCCTGTACGAAAGCGCCAGCCAGATCAAGCTCTGGCAGCACAAAACCGATTGACACACATCCGCCCCCCTTTGCGTATGATAGGCGTAAAGGAGGGCGGTGCTTTTATGCGGCGATGCGGCAGGTGTTCCCCGGCGGCTGTGTGGCTGATCGGCTGCGGCCTGGGGATTTTGCTGGGCGTGCTGATTTCGGCGGCAGCGGCGGCGATTTTGCTGGGGCTGGCCTGTATCGTTGCCGGGCTGCTGCTCTTCAGAAAATAGGGGGGTGTCCTGGTGAAGATTGTGGTGGTAAAGTCGCCGAAGGCGCTGCGCGGGATACTGAAGCTGATTTTCGGCGTGAAAGAGTGAAGCAGGGGCGGCAGATTGCCGCCCCTGCGCAGGCATGCGGGGAAATTTGCTCCGCAGGGTCATAGCCTTGTCCCGCCCCTCATATACTGGTATCAACCAATACGAGGGAGTGAGCCTATGGAACTGAATCTCAGACAGCAGAGCCTGTCTTATCTGCAGCCGGCCGTCATCACGGCCCAGAATCAGGAGGAGACGGCAGAGTGCATCGTGCCGGACTCCAGCCCGGACATTGAGCGGGTGCTGGAGACAAGCGGCATGGTGCTCCTGCGGGGGAAAGAATGCCGCGAGGGCAGCTGCACCGTCAGCGGCAGCGTGCGGGCCTGGGTTATCTACCTAGCGGAGAAGGAGAGCGCCCCCCGCCGGCTGGAGCTGACCATCCCCTTCTCGGCCCGGATGGAGCACCCGTCGCTGACGCCCCAGAGCGAGGTCTGCTTTTCCGCCTGCCTGCGCAGCCTGGACACGCGGGTGGTCAACCCGCGCAAGGTCAGCGTGCGGGCCGGCATGTCAGTGCAGACCAGCGGCTGGAGCGCGGCGGAGCTGCCCTATTGCAGCGGGGCGGACGGCGCGGAAGAGCTGCAGTGCCGTGTGGAATCCCGGCGCATGACCATCCCGGTGGCGGCGGGGGAAAAGCCCTTTGTCGTCAGCGACGAGCTGGAGCTGCCGGATGGACAGCTGCCCGTGCGGGAGCTGCTGCGCTGGAATGCGGCGCTGGAGGTGACCGAGGCGCGCCTGGTGGGGGAAAAGGCGGTGTTTAAGGGCAGCGCCAATGTGGAGGTCCTTTATACCACCGAGCAGGGGACAGTGGAACAGTGGCAGACCAGCCTGCCCTTCTCCCAGTACATGGAGCTGGAGGGCACGGCTGAGGATGACATGCTGCACATCACCCCGGCGCTGACCGGCGCCGAGCTGGAGCCGGACGGCGCGGGCACGCGCCTGCAGCTGACACTTAACGCGGTGGCCCAGTGTCTGGCGGACGCGCAGCGGGAGATTTCGCTGCTGACCGATCTCTACAGCCTGACCGGGCAGGCAAAGCCCCAGCTGCGGACAGAGCGGGCCGAGTCGCTGCTGGACCGGCAGCGCATCCGCCAGGACTGCCGCGAAACGCTGCAATGCCCCTCCAGCCGGCCGGTGGCGGCGCGGGTGCTGCTGGATGCGCCGGTGCAGCGGCAGGAGCAGGACCGCCTGACCGTGGCGGTCGAGGCGCAGCTGACGCTGCTGTATCTGGACGGCGACGGACAGCTGCAGACGGTGGCCCGCCGGGCCAGTGTCGAGTGCCAGACCGAGCTGGCGGCCGGCTGCGTGTGCCGGCCCACGGCCCAGCTGACGGGCGCGGTGGGATGCGTACCGGCGGCCGACGGCGTGGAGCTGCGCTTTGCCGTGGAGTTTCTGCTGCTGAGCTATGCCCAGCAGGATGTGAGCAGCGTGG
>CACXCV010000139.1 GCA_902766215.1 Oscillospiraceae bacterium | reverse complement strand
TTGAAGCCCTTTTCCTTGCAGATGTCAAGGCATTCCTCGACGGAGCCGATGCCGTACTCCTTGAGGACGGGCATAATCTGGTCAATTCTTCTCTCGTAGCTTTCAAACAGTGCCATGATTCTGTCCTCCTCTTATTCTTTCCGCGGGTCGATGTACTTGGCGGCGTCGGCGAACCGGCCATAGGTGCCGGTAGCGTTCTTCATCGCCTCGTTGGCGTCGGTGCCCTTCTTGATGGCCTCCATCATTTTGCCCAGATGGACAAACTCGTAGCCGATGATCTGGTTCTCGTCGTCCAGAGCCAGACGGGTGATATAGCCCTCGGTCAGCTCCAGGTAACGGGGGCCCTTCTCCTTGGTGGCGAAGATGGTGCCAACCTGGCCGCGCAGGCCCTTGCCCAGGTCCTCCAGCGAAGCGCCGATGGCCAGGCCGCCCTCGGAGAACGCAGACTGGCTGCGGCCGTAGACGATCTGCAGGAACAGCTCACGCATGGCGGTGTTGATGGCGTCGCACACCAGGTCGGTGTTCAGAGCCTCGAGGATGGTCTTGCCAATGAGGATTTCGCCGGCCATGGCGGCAGAGTGAGTCATGCCGGTGCAGCCGATGGTCTCAACCAGAGCTTCCTCGATGATGCCGTTCTTGATGTTCAGGGTCAGCTTGCAGGCGCCCTGCTGCGGAGCGCACCAGCCAATGCCGTGGGTAAAGCCGGAAATGTCGGAGATTTCCTTGGCCTGCACCCACTTGCCCTCTTCCGGGATGGGAGCGGGGCCGTGATATGCGCCCTTGGCAACAGGACACATATGCTGTACTTCAGTCGTATAAATCATAGCGTTTCTCCTTTCGAATTTGAAACAAAAAGCTGACAACGTCTGCCCGTTACAGAAGTCATCAGCTTACAGCGTTTGGTTCCCACGGGAGAACTTCGTGCTTTTCGGCTTCAATATACCACAGGCGGCTGCGTTTTTCAACAGGATTTTTGCGCGCGGCCGGCGAAAAAATGTGCCATCTGGCGGCAAAACCGCGGCGGAACGGAAAACGGCGCACAGACGCGCTCCGCCGCGGCTGCCCGATTGCAGGCGGCTGCGGCGGGAGAAAAGACGGTGCGGAAACGCGGCTCAGAGCCGGTCAAGCTCGGCCTGCCAGAGCGCTGCGCTGGCGTCGGAGGGCATGCGCCAGTCGCCCCGGGGCGAGAGGGACACGGTGCCAACCTTCGGCCCGTCGGGCAGGCAGCTGCGTTTGAACTGCTGGGAGAAGAACCGGCGATAGAACGTCTTGAGCCAGCGGAGAATGGTCTCGTCGTCATAGCTGCCGCCCAGGGCATAGCGGGCCAGCCGGTAGACCTTGGCCGGCGGGAAGCCCCAGCGCACGGCGCAGTAGAGGAAGAAGTCGTGCAGCTCATAAGGCCCGACCAGCTCCTCGGTTTTCTGCGAAATGTCGCCCTCGGCGGGGGGCAGCAGCTCCGGGGAAACAGGCGTGGCCAGAATGTCCAGCAGCGTCTGGCGCAGGGCCTCGCTGCCGGCCTCGCGGGCGCAGAAACCGACAATGTGCCGCACCAGCGTTTTGGGCACGCCGGCGTTGACGCCGTACATGCTCATGTGGTCGCCGTTGTAGGTGGCCCAGCCCAGCGCCAGCTCGGACAGGTCGCCGGTGCCCACCACCATGCCGCCGGCGGCGTTGGCCAGGTCCATCAGCACCTGGGTGCGCTCGCGGGCCTGCCCGTTTTCATAGGTGACGGAGCGGTCGCCGTCCGCCAGACCAATGTCGCGGAAGTGGACGGCCACGGCCTCGCCGATGGGAATCTCGCGCAGGGTTACGCCCAGCTCCTGGGCCAGCCGGTGCGCGTTGGAGCGGGTGCGCCCGGTGGTGCCATAGCAGGGCATGGTCACGGCCAGCACGCCCCGGCGGTCCAGCCCCAGCGCGTCGAAGGCGCGGACAGCTACCAGCAGCGCCAGCGTGGAGTCCAGTCCGCCGGATACGCCGATCACCGCCGTTTTGCAGCCGGTGTGGGCCAGGCGCTTTTTCAGCCCGCCCACCTGGATGCGCAGGATGTCCTCGCAGCGGCTGCTGCGGTCGGCTTCGCCGGCGGGGACGAAGGGGTGCGGATCGACATAGCGGGTCAGGCGCGTCTGGCGCAGGGTCAGGTCGAAGGGGATTGTGGTGTAGCGCGCGTCGGTGCCGAAGGCGCCGCTTCCCGCGCGGCGGCGCTCGCTCAGCAGGCGCTGCAGGTCCAGCTCGGAGCAGAGCATGGCTGCGGCGGGGTCGCAGCGGTCGGCCAGCAGGGCGCCGTTTTCAGCGATCATCTGGTGCCCGGAGAAGACCAGGTCCTGGGTGGACTCGCCCTCGCCGGCGGAGCAGTAGACATAGCCGGCCATCAGCCGGGCGGACTGGCTGCGCACCAGCAGGCGGCGATAGTCCGCCTTGCCCACGGCCTCGTTGGAGGCGGAGAGATTGACCAGCACGGTGGCCCCGGCCAGCGCCAGCCCGCCCGAGGGCGGCTGCGGCGTCCAGAGATCCTCGCACAGCTCGCAGCCGACCACCATCTCCGGCAGCTGCCGCGCCTGAAACAGCAGGCGGCTGCCAAAGGGGACGCGGCGGCCCAGCAGCTCCAGCGTCTGCGTCTCGGCCGGGGCGGGGGCAAAGTGCCGCCGCTCGTAAAACTCGCTGTAGTTGGGAATGGCGGTCTTGGGCACCAGACCCAGCAGCTCGCCGCCGCAGAGCACGGCGGCGCAGTTATACAGCTGCCCGGCTACGGCCAGCGGCAGCCCCGCCAGCACCAGCATCCCCGGGTGGGCGGCGGTGGCGGCGCGGACGGTCTCCAGCCCCTCCAGCGCGCCGCGCAGCAGCGTCTGGTGCAGAAACAGGTCGCCGCAGGTATAGCCGGTCAGGCACAGCTCCGGCAGGGCCAGCAGCGCGGCGCCCCGCTCGGCGGCCTCGGCCACGGCCTGCGCGGCCAGCGCGGCGTTATAGGCGCAGTCGGCCACCCGGATGGGCAGCGAGCTGGCGGCGACGGTAATAAATCCATCTTGCATGACGGGATTCTCCTTTATCAAAGCAAAAAAGTCAGACTGCCTGTATTATACCCGCCGCCGGGGACCTTGACAAGCTGCCGGGCAAAAAAGTGCCGCCCCTGTGGGCGGCACGAAAGGTCAGCTGCGGAAATCGAACAGCTCCTTCGGTGAAACATCCAGCACCTCGCAGAGCCGGAAGATCAGGTCAAAGGAAACGCCGACATTGCCCAGCTCAATGGCGCTGATGTGGCTGCGGTCAACCTCGGCCAACTCGGCCAGCTGGAGCTGTGTCAGGTGCTTGCGCTTGCGGTAGTACACCACGTTGAGACCGAATTGTTCATACAGTGGCTTGTATTCCGGCTTCATGGCGCAGCCACCTTCCTTAAATAAATTCAGCATTTGCCTTGAGCTTGATTATTATACAGCTGTTTATACATCTCATAAACCTTGTCAAAACATCGCTGCGCTATTGACACATATCATTCTCGATCTTATAATTGGAAACGGAAGCTGTTAAAATATAGAATTACCAAATGGAGGGTAAACCATGCCAAACTATGAAGCGATGTATGCCTGCTTATTCAATGTACTGTCTGAGTACTGTCTGACATAGCGGAAGCAATAGAAAAGCATAACTATGGACAGGCGCGGGAGATGATCATGGCTGCGCAGCGGGAAACAGAAGAGATTTACATCTCTTTGGAGGACTAAACCCCTTGCAACTGCCGGGCGGGCGTGCTATCGTAGGGGCACAAGCTGCGGGCGCGTCGCCCGACAAAGCACAAGGAGGAACGCACTATGGCAGAACCGGTGCTGATGCAGCCCATTGCGTACATCTGCAGCCCCTTTGCCACCAAGTTCGGCGTGCCGCGCCAGAGCGGACTGGTGCCGGAGCTGGAGGCGGAGATCGTGTTTGAGCCGGCATACCGCAGCCCCGATGCACTGCGCGGCATTGAGGACTTTGACTATCTGTGGCTGCTGTGGCACTTTTCCGCCGCACGGCAGGAGAGCTGGTCGCCCACGGTGCGGCCGCCGCGGCTGGGCGGCAACACGCGCATGGGCGTGTTTGCCACGCGCTCGCCCTTCCGACCCAACCCCATCGGCCTGTCCTGCGTGCGGCTGCTGGGCCTGTGCTGCGATGGGCGCGGCCCGGTGCTGCGGGTGGCCGGGGCCGACCTGATGGACGGCACGCCGATTTTTGACATCAAGCCCTATCTGCCCTATGCCGACGCCCATCCGGAGGCGTCGGGTGGCTTTACCGACGCGGCGCCCCGGCGCACGCTGACGGTGGACATCCCGGCGGCGCTGCTGCAGCCGGTGCCGCTGGAGCAGCGTGCGGCGCTGCGGGGCGTGCTGGCCCAGGACCCGCGCCCCACCTATCAGAACGACCCGGCGCGGGTATACGGCATGACCTTTGCCGGGCTGGAGGTGCGCTTTCGTGTGGACGGCGGCGTGCTGCATGTGGTGGAGATTGCCTGAGCGGCGGCTGTCAACAAAAAGCGCTTGACAGCTGCGCTGCGCTGTGCTATGATAAGCGGGTGTTAAGGCAGCTGCCTTGACACCTGCATTTTGTTCAGGGGGGGAGCGCCGTGGAACAGACCGTCGAATGGGGCCTCCTGCTGGACTACTATGGCGAGCTGCTGACCGACCGTCAGCGCGAGCTGTGCGAGATGAGCTTCAACCAGGATCTGTCTCTGTCCGAGATTGCCGAAAACACCGGCATTTCCCGCCAGGCCGTCCACGACGCGCTGCGCCGGTCGGAAAACGCCCTGCTGGAGCTGGAACAGAAAACAGGCTGCGTGGCCCGCGTCCGCCGCACGGCGGCGGCGGCCCACGTGATCCGCACCGAGGCCCAGGCGCTTGCGCACAGTGGCGACCCGGCTGTCGGCGCGGCGGCAGCGGCGATTCTTGCGGCGCTGGCCGCACTGGAAGAGTGACACACACGGGAGGGACAAGATGGCGTTTGAAGGGCTGTCCGAAAAACTCAATGCGGCGTTCAAGCGCCTGCGCGGCAAAGGCCGCCTGAGCGAGGCCGACATCAAGGAGGCCATGCGCGAAATCCGCCTGGCCCTGCTGGAGGCCGACGTCAGCTATAAGGTCGTCAAGGACTTTGTCAAAAGCGTGTCCGAACGGGCCGTGGGCAAAGACGTGCTCGAGTCGCTGACCCCGGCGCAGATGATCGTGAAGATCGTCAATGAAGAGCTGATTGCCCTGATGGGCAGCCAGTCGCAGAAGCTGAACATTGCCTCCAAGCCGCCCACGGTTGTGATGCTGGTGGGCCTGCAGGGCGCGGGTAAAACCACCAACGGTGGCAAGCTGGCCGGCTATATGAAAAAGCAGGGCAAGCGCCCGCTGCTGGTGGCGTGCGACGTGTACCGTCCCGCGGCCATCCGGCAGCTGCAGATTGTCGGCGGGCAGCTGGACATCCCTGTGTTTGAAGAGGGGCAGGGCAACCCGGTGGAGATCGCCAGGCACGCGGTCGAGTGGGCATCCAGCCATGGCAACGATATGGTGTTCCTTGACACGGCAGGCCGCCTGCATGTGGACGAGGCGCTGATGGAGGAGCTGAAGGCCATCAAGGCCGAGGTCAAGCCCGACGAGATCATGCTGGTGGTTGACGCCATGACCGGCCAGGACGCGGTGAACGCCGCGCAGAGCTTCAACGAATGGTTGGACATCGACTCGGTGATGCTGACCAAGCTGGACGGCGACGCCCGCGGCGGCGCAGCCCTGAGCGTCAAGGCCATTACCGGCAAGCCGATCAAGTTTGCCGGTTCGGGCGAGAAGCTCGACCAGATCGAGCCGTTCCACCCCGAGCGGATGGCCAGCCGGATTCTGGGCATGGGCGACGTGCTGACGCTGATTGAAAAGGCCGAGGCTGCCTTTGACGAGAAGAAGGCCGCCGAGCTGGAGCAGAAGCTCCGTTCCAACCGCTTTACTCTGCAGGACTACTACGATCAGTTGGTGCAGCTGCGCGGCATGGGCGACATTCAGGACGTGCTGGCCATGATGCCTGGTGTGAACGCCGGGGCGCTGAAAGGCGCAACCATCGACGAAAAGGCGCTGAGCCATACCGAGGCCATGATCCTTTCCATGACAGCCTATGAGCGCGAGAATCCCGCGTGCCTGAACCATTCGCGTAAAAAGCGCATTGCAGCCGGCTCCGGCGTGAAGGTCGAGGAGCTGAACAAGCTGCTCAAGCAGTTTGAAATGATGCAGTCCATGATGAAGCAGGTGACCGGCGGCAGCGCCAAAAAGCGCAAGCGCATGATGCGCGGCATGGGCAATCTGCCCGGCGGCATGGGCGGATTCAACCTGCCCGGCATGTAACAGAGCATCGACACAGCCGCGTGCTGTTCGAGATAGATTGATGAAATTATGCAAAGAGGTGATACCCATGGTAAAGATCAGACTGCGCAGAATGGGTGCAAAGAAGGCTCCTTTCTACCGCATCGTCGTGGCCGACTCCCGCTATCCCCGTGACGGCCGCTTCATCGAAGAAATCGGCACCTATAACCCCCTGACCGATCCCGCCACCGTCACGGTTGACGCGGAGAAGGCCCAGGAGTGGATCAAGAACGGCGCTCAGCCCACCGACACTGTCCGTGCCCTGCTGAAAAAGGCCGGCGCGCTGTAAGCGAGGCTGCCATGAAGGAACTGCTGGCCTATATGGTGCAGAATCTGGTAGAGCATCCCGACCAGGTCTCCATTACCGAGACCCAGGGCGAGGAGACGCTGCTGGAGCTGCGGGTCGCCCAGGAGGACATGGGCAAGGTGATTGGCCGTCAGGGCCGCATTGCCCGTGACCTGCGGACGGTTCTCAAGGCCGCTGCCCAGCGCCGCGGTGAAAAGGTCACGATGGACATCGTGGACTGAAAACAACAAATGCGCGGCAAACGCCGCGCATTTCGCGTATCATGAATCGTGTTTCATACAAGAGGGGGAGAAACATATGCAGTGGCAATGGCTGGAGGCCGGAAAGATTGTCGGCACCCACGGCGTGCGCGGCGAGGTAAAGGTCGAGCCATGGGCGGACGGGCCGTCCTTCCTGCTGGATTTTGACCGGGTGAAGATCGACGGCACGGAATACGCCGTGGAGCAGGCGCGGGTTCACAAGCAGCAGGTGCTGCTCAAGCTGGCGGGTGTGGACACGGTGGAGGCTGCCGCCGCCCTGCGGGGCCGGGTGCTGCGCATCGACCGCAGTCAGGCGCGGCTGGACGAAGGCGCGGTGTTCATCGCCGACCTGATCGGCCTGCCGGTGTTTGCCGGGGGCGAGGAAATCGGCAGGATTGCCGAGGTGCTCACCCTCCCGGCCAACGACGTCTATGTGGTGCGCGGCGCGCACGAGTATCTGATCCCCGTGGTGCGCGAGTATGTGCTGCACGTGGATCCGCAGGCCGGCGTGACGGTCCGGCTGGTAGAGGGGATGCAGGCCGATGCGGATTGACATTATGACGCTGTTCCCCGACACGGTGGGGGACATGATGAACGAGTCGATCCTGGGCCGGGCGCAGGAGCGGGGTCATATCCGCATCGAGGCGCACCAGATCCGCGACTGGACGGCCAACAAGCAGCTGCAGGTGGACGACTATCCCTATGGCGGCGGCCGCGGCGCGGTGCTGCAGGCCGACCCTCTCTATCGCCTCTGGGAGCACCTGTGCGACGAGGCCATGGGCCCGGTACACACCATCTTCATGTCCCCGGCGGGTGCAACCTTCAACCAGACCGAGGCCAGGCGGCTGCTGCAGTATGACAACCTGATTCTGGTCTGCGGCCACTATGAGGGCGTGGATCAGCGCTTTATTGACGAGTGCGTGGACGAGGAGCTGTCCATCGGCGACTTTGTCCTCACCGGCGGCGAGATTCCGGCCATGGCCATCGCCGACGCGGTGGCCCGCATGGTGCCCGGCGTGCTGCCCGACCCGGAGTGCTTTGAGGACGAGAGCCACTATAACGGCATGCTGGAGTACCCCCAGTATTCGCGGCCGGAGGTGTGGCACGGGCTGGCGGTGCCGCCGATTCTGCTCTCGGGCCACCATGCCAACATCGCCAGGTGGCGGCGCAAGCAGTCGATCCTCCGCACGCGCACCCGCCG
>CACXCV010000138.1 GCA_902766215.1 Oscillospiraceae bacterium | reverse complement strand
TCGATGGCGGGCATAAAGCGAATCCGATACACGCCGTCGCCGTCATAAAAGCCGGGTACATAGCAGCGCTGGTTGCGGTAGGTAAACACCGCCGAAAGCGTGACGTCAACAAAGGGATTTCCATCCGCGGGGCCGCAAAAGCTCAGCTCAAAGGTTCCATATCGGGGAGTCATGTGCGGTTCTCCTTTCTGTTCGCCGGTTGGCGCCCTGCCTGCCGGGCCGGTTTTCTCCTGCGGCAGAGTTTTTTCTTCTTTATCCCATATTATACGGCCCCGGGGCAAAAGTCAACCGCCGCCGCACAGGCGGCGGTTGCGCATCCGCGGCGCCTGTGGTATAATCCGGGCAGTCAACCGGCCCAGAAAGCCGCCTGCAAAGGAGCGTGTCTATGAATTCTTTTATCTATGAAACCCCGACAAAGGTGTACTTCGGACAAGACGAAGAACAGAAAATCGGCAGAATTCTTGCTGAATATCACCCTTCCAAGGTGCTCGTCCATTTTGGCTCCGGCTCCGCGCGCCGCAGCGGCCTGCTGGACCGGGTTGAAGCCTGCCTGACAGAGGAGGGCATCCGCTTTACAGAGCTGGGCGGCGTGGTCGCCAACCCGGCGCTTTCTCTGGTGCGCGAGGGCATCGCTCTCGCGCAGAAGGAAGGCGTGGATTTCGTCCTGGCTGTTGGCGGCGGCTCTGTTCTGGACTCGGCCAAGGCCATTGCCAACGGCATTGCCAACCCGGAGGCCGACGTGTGGGACTTTTTCCAGGGCAAGGCCGTCCCGGTCAGAACGCTCCCCAAGGGCGCCATTCTGACTCTGGCGGCCGCCGGGTCGGAAATGAGTGCCTCCTGCGTGATCAGCAACACGGAAACCGGCGAGAAGCGCGGTTTTAACAGCGCCTTCAACCGCATGAACTTTGCCATTGAGAACCCGGCGCTCACCTATACGGTCAGCCCCTATCAGACGGCCTGCGGCGCGGTGGACATTGCCATGCACACCATCGAGCGCTATTTCTGCCCCGGCACGGACACCTATCTGACCGACGCCATTGCAGAGGCCGTGATCAAAAGCGTGCGCAAGGCGGCCGACGGCTGCCTGCACAACCCGGAGGACTATGCCGCGCGGGCTAACATGATGTGGGCCTCGTCCCTGGCGCACAACGGGCTGACCCAGTGCGGCCGGGAATTTCAGATGGCCGTCCACCAGCTGGAGCACGAGATTTCCGGCCTGTATCCCCGGGTGGCGCACGGCGCGGGTCTGGCGGCGCTGTGGTGCAGCTGGGCGCGGTATGTCTACCCGGCCAATCTCGGCCGCTGGCTGCAGTATGCCGCGCATGTGTGGAATCTGGACGTGGACTATGAACACCCGGAGGCAACCGTGCAGGCCGCCATCGACCTGCAGGAACAGTATTATCTCTCCATCGGCATGCCCATCGGCCTGAAGGCGCTGGGCGTGGCAGAAGCGGACCTGCCCCGGCTGGCGCTGGGCTGCTCCCGGAACAGAACCCGGACGCTGATCGGCTATCGGCCGCTGGGCTATGAGGACATGCTGGCCATTTATCAGATGGCCTATGCCCGCGGCTGAGCGGCAAAGCGCCGGCACAGGCCGGCATCTTTTCCATGCGCCGCGTATCCCGCAGAAACGCAGCGAAACAGAAATCACACACCCCGGCAGCGCGCAGCATTGCACGCCGCCGGGGTGTTTCGTCATGGCCGCCTGGTTATCCCCGCGTGTGGGGGGTAACCGCCCCTCCGAAGAGAGGTTTGAGCATTTAGGGATTACTGCTCTGTGAACATAAGGATGTTTCCTGCCGTATAGAGTTCTGTATAAACTGTAACAGGCACCTGACCGAAATCACCTGTACTTCTATCAGGAGACCACTGAGCAGTCCACATATCAAATCCCCAAGGCTCCATATTATAGGTGTCATTGTCAATCATCTGCCACTGTGCATCACAAATACCTTTATACTGTCTCTCCCAGGAAGTGAACAGGTCATAAATGACTGCATTCTTCTGATAGTCTTCACAGTTATACGCGGTCTTCTTGCTCTGAACAATATCCCAATTCGTGCCCTTAGCAGACTTGGTAGTGGGGTCATAGTCAGGGTCCTCAATAACAGCCTGCCAATAAACATCTTTATCAAGAGTAATCTGTGCAGGACTCTCTTCACTATTGGCAACAATGACCATCTTATCAAACATAGCTTTATTGTCCTTCAGCTCAACGTATAGGTCAAACGGAGAAGCCGCAAGGGACTTTATTATATTAAATTTCTACAAATGCATTTTCAAAATGCAGGATTTCCTTGCATTGCGGCCTGTGATGGTGATTCTACACATTTGTCTGTCCAATAAACAGTAACTTTTGCCCTGTGCACAAAAAAAGCCCCCCGCATGCCGAGCGGCATGCGGGGGGCTTGATCTGATTGGGCTGCGCCTGTCACAAGGGCGGGCTGAGCGCGGGTAACGCCGGAACGATTACAGCTGCGGGCCAGCAGCAACCAGAGCCTTACCAGCCTCGTTGGTCTCGTACTTCTTGAAGTTCTTGATGAAGCGGGAGGCCAGATCCTTGGCCTTGGTGTCCCACTCGGAGGCATCGGCATAGGTGTCGCGCGGATCCAGAATGCCGGTGTCTACGCCGTTGAGCTGGGTGGGAACCTCAAAGTTGAAGTAGG
>CACXCV010000137.1 GCA_902766215.1 Oscillospiraceae bacterium | reverse complement strand
TGCTTCTTGGTGCCGACGAAGAGAATGCTCTCGCCGTTCTCGGCCAGCTCACGGACAAAGTTGTAAGCGTCCACGAGCTTCTTCACGATCTTCTGCAGGTCGATGATATAGATGCCGTTGCGCTCCGTGTAGATATACGGAGCCATTTTGGGGTTCCAGCGGCGGGTCTGATGTCCGAAATGGACGCCGGCCTCCAGAAGCTGCTTCATAGATACGACTGCCATTGGTTTTTCCTCCTAGTATGGTTGTTCCCTCCACCCCGATCATCTCTCCCCGCAGCCCTTGGGCCATGCCCGCAGGCACCGGCAGGAAAATCACCGGATGTGTGTGGTTGCGTGCGTAAGAAAATTTCACACGCCAGAGTATTCTATCATGCCGGGGGCGGAAAAGCAAGAGATTCTGCGGCGTATTCTCGTAAAATTTTGCTTTTTGCCGCTGGGCGGCTTATTTCTTGGTGCCGAACAGGCCGCGGATGATCGATGTAGCGCCCGAACGCATCACCGAGCTGAGGGCCGAGGTGGCTGCACGCTTGGCCACGGTGCCGGTGCTGCTGACCCTGCCGCCGGCCACGGAGTTGACCAGGTTGGTGCTCATCGACCGGGCCACCGATGAGGCGGCGCTGTTGGCGGCGCGCTGGGCGGCTTTGGTGACGGCGGCCGTCTTCTGCGCGGCGGCCTTTTCGGCGGCTGCCTGCTCGCGCTGGCGCTGGCGCTCGGCAGCGGCGGCGTCCTTTTGCCGCTGCTTTTCCGCGGCGGCGTCCGCAGCCTGCTGCCGCTGCTGCGCGGCCAGCTGCTCGTTGGCCCGCTGGATGATTTCATAGGCCGACTCGCGGTCGAAGGTGCTGCGGTATTTCAGGTCCAGCTCGTCGCGCTGGATGCAGGCCTGCACATCCTCGGCGTCGGCCGCGCCCATGCGGCTCTGCGGCGGGAGGATGCGCGCCCGCTCCACCACCGCGGGCACGCCGTGCTCGTCCAGCAGGCTGACCAGCGCCTCGCCCACGCCCAGCTCCATCAGGGCCTGCTCGGTGTCAAAGGCGGGGTTGACGCGGAAGGCCCGGGCCGCGGCGCGCAGCGCCTTCTGCTCGGCGGGGGTATAGGCCCGCAGGGCGTGCTGCACGCGGTTGGACAGCTGGGCCAGCACCTCGTCGGGGATGTCAGAGGGCGACTGCGAGACAAAGTAGACGCCCACGCCCTTGGAGCGGATGAGCTTGACCACCTGCACCAGCTTCTGCACCAGGGCGCGGGGCGCGTTGTCAAACAGCAGGTGCGCCTCGTCAAAGAAGAAGATCATGCGGGGCTTTTCCAGGTCGCCCACCTCGGGCAGCGTTTCAAACAGCTCGCTGAGCAGCCAGAGCAGAAAGGTGGCATAGACCGTGGGACTCTGGATCAGGCGGGCGCTGGAGAGAATGTTGATGTACCCCCGGCCGTCAAAGTCGGTGCGCAGCCAGTCGCGGATGTCCAGCGCCGGCTCGCCGAAGAGCTGCTCGCCGCCCTCCTCCTCAAAGGCCAGCAGCGCCCGCTGAATGGCGCCGATGCTGGCGGCGGACACGTTGCCGTAGCTGGTGGTAAACTCCTTGCGGTTGTCGCCCACATATTGCAGCATGGCGCGCAGATCCTTCAGGTCCAGCAGCAGCAGGCCGTGGTCGTCGGCCACGCGGAAGACGATGCTCAGCACCCCGGCCTGAATCTCCGTCAGGCCGAACAGCCGCGCCAGCAGCGTGGGCCCCATGCTGGAGACGGTCACGCGCACGGGCGTGCCGTGTTCGCCGAAGATGTCCCAGAAGCGGGTGGGGTAGGGCTGGTATTCGAAGTTCTCCACGCCGAAGCCGGCCAGGCGCCGGCGCATGTCGCCGCTGTCGCTGCCGGGGCAGCACATGCCCGACAGGTCGCCCTTGACGTCGCTGAGAAACACGGGCACGCCCATGTCGGAAAACGACTCGGCCATCACCTTCATGGTAATGGTTTTGCCGGTGCCGGTGGCGCCGGCGATCAGGCCGTGCCGGTTGGCCATTCGGGGCAGCAGAAACAGGCTTTGATTCGTATCAGACTGTGCAAGCCACAGCTTTTTGCTCGTGAACATGGGCAAGGCCTCCCATTTTTTCGATCTGCTGTCAGTATAGCACGAACGGGCCGGGCCTGTAAAGAAAAACACGGGCCGGACGCAGCGCCGCCCGGCCCGCAGTGCCGGGGCCGGGCGGAACCTCACAGCCAGCTTTTGCGCGGGCGCGGCGTGGGCGGGCGGGACGGCTGGGGCGGCGCCTCGACCAGAATGACGTCGTCGCCGAAGCGGCGGACGCAGTTCCAGGGGATGATCACGTCCTCCTCGCGCCCCAGCAGGCCAAAACACTTGCCCTCGCCGGGCACCACCAGCGCGGCCACCTGCCCTCCCGGCAGCAGAATCTCCACATCGTCCACAAAGCCGATGCGGTTGCCCGTGGTCAGGTCAATCACTTCTTTGCATTTCAGGTCGGTAATCCGGCACTGCATGGCCTCACCCCCTCGGCTACAGCCTATGCGCGCCCCGCCTGTCCCAATGCGCCGTCAGCTGACGCTGATGGCCTTGCGGATCTGGCCGATTGCGTTTTTTTCCAGGCGCGAGACCTGCGCCTGGGAGATGCCCACCTGGTTGGCCACCTCCATCTGGGTTTTGCCGTCGTAAAAGCGCAGCGAGAGAATGCGCTTTTCCCGGTCGGTCAGGCGGCTGATGGCCTCGCGCAGGGCGATGTGCTCCATCCACTGCTCGTCGGTGTTGCGGTTGTCGCGCACCTGGTCCATCACGGTCAGCGGGTCGCCGCCGTCGGAATACACCGGCTCGAACAGCGACACCGGCGAGGCGATGGCGTCCATGGCATAGGTGACCTCGTCCTCCGGCAGGTTCAGCTGCCGGGCAATTTCTGCCAGCGAGGGCTCACGCTGCTGGCTGCGCATCATCTGCTCCTTGCATTGCAGCACGCGATAGGCGGTGTCGCGCACTGAACGTGACACGCGGATGGTGGAGTTGTCGCGCAGATAGCGCCGGATCTCTCCGGCGATCATCGGCACGCCATAGGTGGAAAACCGCACGTTTTTCGTCACGTCAAAGTTGGCGATGGCCTTCAGCAGGCCGATGCAGCCCACCTGAAACAGATCGTCCGGGTTTTCGCCCCGGCCCATAAACTTTTGAATAACCGACAGCACCAGACGCAGATTGCCCTCGATCAGCTGCTCACGTGCCTGCTCGTCGCCCTGCTTGGTGCGGCGGATCAGCTCGACCATCTCGTCGTTTTTCAGCACCCGCAGCTTGGACGTGTTCACGCCGCAGATTTCAACTTTCCCCTGCATTTGCCTTCCTCCCTGAATGGACTGCCTGTACAGTATTTCCGGCGCAGGAAGTTTCATACGGCAAAAGCTGCCACGATTCGTTGCGGCGTGGCAAATCTGTAATGAACGCTTCAAACCGGAAACCGGGGAAAAGTTGTGGTATGATATCTCTGCCAACTGGCTGAGCAGCGGAAATCACACGCAGACGGAGGAGACGCCAAGGAGCCGATCAAAGTTTTTATTGCCGAGGATGAGAGCATTGTTCGGGAGGGACTGCGGGACATGATCCCGTGGGAGCAATATGGCTTTGCTTTTGTGGGCGATGCGCCCGACGGAGAGATGGCCCTGCCGCTGATCCGCAGGCTGAAGCCGGACATCCTGATTACCGACATCCGGATGCCGTTTATGGACGGGCTGGCGCTGAGCCGGATTGTCAGCCGTGAGCTGCCCGACACCAAGATTATCATCACCAGCGGCTACAGCGACTTTGAATATGCGCGGCAGGCCATCGAGCTGAAGGTGGACCAATACCTGCTTAAGCCGCTGACCCGGGCGGACATGATCAAGGCGCTGGAATCCACCCGGCAGAAGATTGAGGACGGGCGCGCTCAGAAGGACTACCTGCGCAAATATGAGCAGGAACTGAAGGAATTCGAGCGCTTTTCCCGCCGCACGTTTTTTGAAAAGCTGGTGGATGGATCACTGTCGGTGCAGGAGATTTATGAGCAGGCGGAAAAGCTGAACCTGGACCTGACGGCGGACGGATACAATTTTGTCGTGTTTGCCGTGTAGGACGCGCAGAGGTCAGCCTATACCGCCGCGGCGGCCAACGTGGTCGAGCAGCTGCTGGACTACTTTTTCCGCTATCCGGACTATGTTCTCTTCCGCTGCGGCCTGCTGTCCTATGCGGTGCTGGTCAAGGGCGACGCGGCGCAGCTGGCCCGGCTGACCGAGCGCGGGCTGACATGATCCGCCAGCGCTGCGAGGGAGCGCAGACGCCGCTGAACTGGTATGCGGCGGTGGGCGCGCCGGTGTCGCGCCTGAGCAGCCTGGCCCAGTGCTATGCCGAGGCAAACCATGTGCTGGCCTACCGGCACATCTACCCGACCCAGCATATCTTTACCGCCGACATGATCCGGGTGGAGCAGGAGGCTGCCGCGGCCGAGGGGATGGATGCGGTGCAGGCCGGCATGGTGGACCCCATGGCGCTGTGCAACTTTGTCCAGACCGGCACGCCGGAGGAGGCTGCCGCCTTTGCCGAGGAATATACCGGCAGCCTGGGCGGGGCCGAGCATTCGCTGATGTTCCGCCACTATCTGATGGTCAGCGCGCGCGTCAACGCCGAGTTTGCCCTGCGCGAGCTGGGTGTGAGCGCCGAGGAGCTGCAGCGCCGGCTGCCGCAGGTGGATGTAAACATGCAGCCGGACGGGCTGAAAACCTATCTGGCGGCAGTGCTCCGGGCCGCTGTCGAGCTGCGCGAGGCCGAGTCGCAGAAGCGCAGCAGCGACATCACCAGCGAGGCCCTGCGCTATATTGACCGCAACTATACCGACCCGAACATCTCGCTCAACAGCGTGGCCGAGAGCATCAACATCAGCGCCAACTATCTCAGCGCGCTCTTCAGCCAGAAAACAGGCCTGTCCTTTGTGGAATACCTGACCAAAAAGCGCATGGCCCACGCCCGGCAGCTGCTGCGTCAGACCAGCAAGCGCTCCGGCGAGATTGCCGCCGAGGTGGGCTATCGGGACCCGCGCTATTTCTCCTTTGCGTTTAAGAAAACACAGGGCTGCACGCCCAGTGGCTATCGCAGCGGAGGGACAGAGTGAAGACGACGAAAAACCGGCCGGATGACAGCGGCCGCTCGATTCAGTGGCGGATGTCCCGCCTGATTTTGCAGATGTTCATCCCGGTGCTGGCGATCCTTGTGTTTTTTGTGCTGATGCTCGTCGTTCATAATTATCAGTATGCGGTTGTCAACGGCAACATCATCGACGCCTCCGGCTTCAACCAGAGCTTTAAGGACGACATCGATCTGATGATGTATCAGTACGTCAGCGGCAGCGGCGACACGCTCCCGTGGGAGGAAATCCGCACGGCGCAGCGGCTGGCAGAACGGCTGCAGGCACGCACCGAGAATGCCGACAGCTGCAAGGCCATTGCCAACGTGCTGCGCTTGTGCGGCAATCTGGAGACCAGCATCCGACAGATTGAGCGGACGCAGCGGTATGACCAGCGAATGGAGCAGCTGGAGGCCAACGTCTATGTTATCACCGAGCTGATCGAGGATCATATTTACACCTATCTTTATTATGAAGCGGGCGAAATGGCGCGGCTGCAGCGCCAGCTGGACCTGCGCCTGCTGCTGGAGATTGCGGCGGCCGTGCTGGTGCTGGTGGTGATCATCCCTCTCTCGGTGCACAGGGTGCTGCGGCTGGGCAGGAGTATTACCGGGCCCATCGACGCTCTGAGTACCCGCGTGGAAGAGATTGGCCGCGGCGACCTGACGCCGCGCGAGCCGGTGCGGGCCGACGACAGCCGCCTGCGGCTGCTCAGCCAGGGCATTGAGGACATGACCGGCCGGCTCAGCAGCCAGATTGAGCTGAACCGGCAGGAGCAGGCGCGCCTGCGGGGGATCGAGCTGGCGCTGCTGCAGGCGCAGATCAACCCGCATTTTCTCTACAACACGCTAGACGCCATTGTCTGGCTGATCGAAACCGGGAAAAACGAGCAGGCCGAGCAGATGGTGACCAGCCTGTCGGCCTATTTCCGCTCGTTTCTCAGCAACGGCAAGGAGATCATTACCCTGGCCGAGGAGGAGCTGCACGTGCGCAGCTATCTGGAGATACAGCAGGTCCGCTACCGGGACATCCTGGGCTATTCCATCGACATTGACCCGGCGATCCGCGACTGCCGCATCCCCAAGATGACCCTGCAGCCGCTGGTGGAAAACGCGATTTACCACGGCCTGAAGCCCTGCCGCAGCAAGGGGCGGCTGGAGGTGACGGGGCGGCTGTCCGGCGGCGTGATTACGCTGCGGGTCACCGACACGGGCGCGGGCATGCAGCCGGAGACGCTGCAGGCGCTGCGCGACAAGATTGCGGCTGAGGACAGCACCAGCTTTGGCATGGTGGCGGCCAGCAAACGGCTGCGGCTGGTCTATGGCGCGGCGTGTTCGTTTACCGTGGACAGCCGGCCCGGCTGCGGCACAACGGTGACCATCTGTATTCCTGAAAAGACGGAGGCGTCCTATGAAACAATGGTGGTATAAGCTGCTGGGCTGCGCGGTGCTGCTGTGCCTGCTGGCCGGCTGCGGCAGCGCGGGCGACTACGCCGCGCCGGAGAAAAACCTGCTGGTGGTGGGCTTTTCCCAGCTTGGTTCCGAATCGGACTGGCGCGTGGCCAACACCCGCTCGATGGTGGAGGCGCTGTGCGAGGCCAACGGCTATGCGCTGGAGTTTGACAACGCCAGGCAGAAGCAGGACAACCAGCTGGCCGCGGTGCGCAATTTTATCCTGCAGGGCGTGGATATCATCCTCATTGCGCCCACAGAGGAGACCGGGTGGGAAAACGTGCTGATGGAAGCGCGGGAGGCGCAGATCCCGGTGATTATCGTCGACCGGGCTGTGGCGGTGGAGGACGAGAGCCTCTATCTGGCCAGCGTCGGCTCCGACTTTCTCCGGGAGGGGCAGCGGGCGATGGAATGACTGAGCGGCGAGCTGGAGACCCGGGGCCGCGGCAGCGAACCGGTGCGCATCCTGCACCTGCAGGGCACCTATGGCGCCACGGCGCAGCTGATGCGCACCAAGGCGCTGGAGGACGCGGTGGCGCAAAACCAATCCTGGCAGATTGCCGCACAGCTGTACGGCGACTTTACCGAGGCCAAGGGCTATGAAGCGGTGCGCGATTATCTGGCTGCCGGCCAGACCTTCGACGTGCTCTACAGCGAAAACGACAACATGACCTTTGGCGCCATGCGCGCCCTGGACGAGGCGGGAATCCGCTATGGCGAGGACGGGGACGTGATGATTATCTCCTTCGATGCGGTGCGCGAGGCGCAGCAGAACTGTCTGGAGGGGAAGATCAGCCTCTGCGTGGAGTGCTATCCGCTGCACGGGCCGCGGGTGGACGAGCTGATCCGCCGCTATCGCGCCGGCGAGGAGATTCCCAAGCACATTTATGTGGAAGAAGCGATTTTCACCCCCGACACGCTGACACAGGAGATGGTGGACGCGC
>CACXCV010000136.1 GCA_902766215.1 Oscillospiraceae bacterium | reverse complement strand
TGGGCAAGAACATGCAGATGGATGTCTGCCTGCCCCAGGCGCCGGCCCCGGAAGCGGGCTGGAAGGTGCTCTATCTGCTCCATGGCTGGAGCGACAACCACACCTGCTGGCAGCGCTTTACCTCCATCGAGCGCTATGCCTCCAACCGCGGCGTGGCTGTGATCATGCCCGATGCTGACCTGTCGTTCTATACCGACATGGCCCACGGCGCGGACTATTACACCCACATTGTCAAGGAGCTGCCTGCCATCGTCAAGGGCATGTTCCATGTGTCCACTCGCCGTGAGGATACCTTTATCGCCGGCCTGTCCATGGGCGGCTATGGCGCGCTGCGCCTGGCCATGCTCAACCCCGACCAGTACGCCGGCACGGCCTGCCTGTCCGCCAGCAACTTTGTCGAGCTGCTGATGCAGCAGGCGCAGGGCAACCCGCAGCCCGGCTGGCTGAAGAGCATGGATAACATCTTCGGCGATCAGTTCCCCAACCTGATGGACACCGAGTATGACGTATATCATGTAGCCCGTCAGCAGCTGGCTGCCGGCAAGCAGATGCCCCGCGTGTTCCACTGCATCGGCACCGAGGACGGCGGCCATGCCGTGGCGCAGAAGACGCGCCGGTTCTTCGAGAGCTTTGACAAGCCGGTGTTTGACTATACCTACCGCGAGTATCCCGGCGCGCACACCTGGGAGTTCTGGGACGCCCACATCAGCGAGGCCATGGACTTTTTTGGCCTGACAGAGAAATAAGTTCTGAAATTAACCTGAAATTGCCGCCGCATCCTGCCAAATACCGGCAGGATGCGGCGCTTTTCTCCATAAAACGGCAAAAAGGGTGTTGACAAATCCCGCGCGATCAGTTACAATCTGTAACAGCAAAAGAAACAAGCAGCCCCGTATTGTATCCGTTTTCAGAAAGCAGGTCCTGTTATGCAGAAATTACTTCACTGCGGCCTTCTGGTTCTTGCGCTGGCCATGCTGCTGGGCGCGTGGACGGTGGGCGCCGCGGCTTTGGAGCAGTCCGCCGTGGGCATTGGCATTGTCACCACGGAAAACGGCTTGTATGTCCGCAACAAGCCAGACACCTCCGGCGAGATCATCGCCGCCGCCAGCGGCGAGGACGCGCTGGTGGTGCTGGATCAGCAGGGCGAGTGGTATCACGTGCTCTATAATCTGGACGAGGGCTATGTTCACAGCGACTATGTCCAGCTGAAGCAGCGTGAGAACGTCGAGCTGGGCGACGGCATCATCACCGAGGAAAAGGTAAACCTTCGCGCCGGCCCCGGCACCGACAGCGGCGTGGTTGCCACAATGCTGAAGGACGACACGGCCCAGATCATCGGTTTCAACACCGGCTGGTTCAAGGTGGTGTACAACGGCCAGACAGGCTATATCCGCAGCGACCTGATGGACCTGACCGAAAAGCCCCTGACCAATTCCGACGGCTTTGGCTTTGGCCGGGTGACCAGCAGCGACGGCGCGGTGCAGACCAACGCGACCATCTCCACCGACAGCAGCGCTTCGGGCGGCGTGACGGCGGCCGACCCCACGGCGGTGTCGCTGGTGGACTATGCCAAGAGTCTGCTGGGCTGCCCCTATGTCTATGGCGGCACCTCGACCAGCGGCTTCGACTGCTCGGGCTTTGTGCAGTATGTGTACAAGCAGTATGGCTACTCCCTTAACCGGACGGCCAACGACCAGATGAAAAACGGCCGGTCCGTCACGGTGGCCGAGCTGGTGCCCGGCGACCTGGTGTTCTTCGGCTACAGCGGCTATTCCAACCACTCGGGCATCTACATCGGCGGCAATCAGTTTATCCACGCGGCCAACCCCAGCTCCGGCGTGGTGATTACCGACCTGTACACCGATTATTACAGCTCGTCCTATCTGGGCGCGCGCCGGATTATCGGCTGACCCCCAAAAAGAAACGATAAGGGCCCCGCCACGCTGTGTGGCGGGGCCCTTTTGCGGGGAAATATGCAGAAAGCGAACACGATGCAGGAAATATTGCGATTTTTATCTTGCGTTATGACAGCGGCGACACGGCTTATCTCTATGAGCCGCACACGCGGTTCTCTCTTCCCGGCGCGGCGTATTGGGACACCGACAACCTGACGGCGCTGGGAAACAAGCAGGTTGGTGCCGAGCTGAAGGTCTATTGTGCGGACCCGGGCGGCGAGGACCGGCTGATTGCCGGCTATGGCCGCGAAGCCACGGGGATCGACGGGCTGAAGGAGGTGTGCGGCGGCTATCACAACTACCTCGGCCTGATGCTCAACGACTGGTGGCCGGATGCGTCTGCGGCCGGCCCGCTGGAGAGCGAGCACCTGCCCAGCGGCGACTATTACTTCACCGTGCAGTATACCGACTGCGCCGGGATGGACGACAGCGAAACGGCGCGCTCGGCCGCCTGGAGCTATACCCAGCCCAAGGCAAAGCTGGCCGCGCCGGCCAACCTGACCTGGGACGGCAGCCAGTTCAGCTGGACCCAGCCGGACGGGAACGGCGCGCAGGTCTTTGCCTATTATGCGGCCTGCTATCTGGACGGTGTCGACTACTGCCTGCGGGTGATCCGGGGCGACGAAACCTTGCTGGACACAGATGAGTGCTTTAGCGGCGCGGAGGGCGTGCGCAGCGTACGCCTGATGGCGTTCAGCCGCGATCTGACGCGCATCCAGGACTCTGACTGGACGGCGCTGAGTATCCAGGGCGGCGGCAGCGTCACGCCTCGCTCGGCCACGCTGGCGGACACAGTGATTGCCGGCACGGTCGGCAGCAGCATAGAGGGTGAGCTGACACTGACGCTCACGGCGACCGTTTTGCCTTTGACGGTTACTCCAGCACGGGTACAATCCCGGCCGGCGCCGACCTGAGCGGCGTAATTTCCTTTGACGATGTGACCGGCTTGTCGCTGCAGCTGAAGGAAGCGGTGGCCGCCGGAGCCCAGAACCTGACCCTGCGCGTCAGCGGGCAGGCAGAGCAGGCTGTTTCGGGGCCGATCCGCCTGACCATCGAGGGCGGCATCCTGGCCAGCGGCCGGGAACTGACTACCACTGACAACCCCAACGCCCGCTGGAACATCGGCAAGGACACGGAGAACTATGACCTCTGGCTGGGTGGGGTGCGTGTCACAAAAAGCAACAGCGAGGATATTCTGGGCGACGGCACGGCTTCGTTTGCGCCCCGGACCAACACGCTGACGCTCAGCGGCGTACGCCTGAACCGGCAGGAGCAGACGGCGCTGCGTTCGCAGCTGCCGGCGCTCACGCTGGGGCTGGCAGAAGACAACAGCCTGCGGGCGAGCGGCACGGTGATTGATACGCCCGACCTGACAGTGGAGCTGGCCGACAGCCGCGCGTCGCTGACGGTGCTTTCGACCCAGGGCGCGGCCTTTGCACAGACGCCGCTGCTGCGCGGCGTGGAGGAAATCTTTGCCGGCGCCTCCCAGAACGCGGCGGCCTTTACACAGAGCTGGAACTTCACCGGCGGCACGGCTTATGTCCGTTTCGCCGCCCACCAGTGGGAAAAAACCTGGCGCTATCACAGCAGCGCCCACTGGCACGCCTGCACCCACAGCGGCTGCCCGGTGGTCAGCGATCAGCAGTCCCACGACCTGGGCTGGATTGCTGACGAGCAGCCCTATGGCACCACGCCGGGCAGAATGCACGCCGAGTGCAGGGTCTGTGCCTATCAGGGGCCGCAGTAGCCCATGCCCTGCTATGAGCCGGGCATTGCGACCAGCACCCTCCCCGGCGGCGAGGTTGGCCGACGCTGCAGCGCCATGGTGTCCGTGAACGGCACGCAGCCCTTCACCTGGAAGCTGGCCAGCGGCACGCTCCCCGACGGGCTGGAGCTGAACGCCCGGACAGGTGAGATCTCCGGCCTGCCCACCCGCGCGGGGACCTATACCTTCCTCCTCAAAGTGACCAATCAGGCTTCTCCCACGGTGGGGGACACCGCACAGTATACCATTCAGGTGGCGGAGAGCACCAATGAGCTGCGGTTTGTCCAGCGGCTGACCCGCAACTCGCTGGCCAATGCCAGCGCCGAGGACCGCGAGAACATCCAGAACGCGCTTTACAACCTGCTCTTCAAGGCGCAGTACCGCCCCAGCCGCAGCGTGGGCA
>CACXCV010000135.1 GCA_902766215.1 Oscillospiraceae bacterium | reverse complement strand
GCCGCTATATCTCCAAGGTCGGCTACGAGTGCCGCGTGATGGGCGTGCCCAAGACCATCGACAACGACCTGTTCGGCACCGACCACTGCCCGGGCTTCTCCTCGGCGGCCAAGTATATCGCCACCTCCATCATGGAGGTCTATCTGGACAGCCATGTCTATGACACCGGCATGATCACCATCATCGAGTGCATGGGCCGTCACGCCGGCTGGCTGACCGGCGCGGCCGCGCTGGCCTCCGCCAAGGGCATGGGCCCCGACCTGGTCTACCTGCCCGAGGTCGATTTCGACATGGACAAGTTCATTGCCGATGTGACCCGCATCTATGACGAGAACAAGAACTGCATCGTCGCCGTGTCCGAGGGCATCCACTATGCTGACGGCAGCTTCGTTTCCGAGGCCAAGACCGCGACGACCGACGGCTTTGGCCACGCCCAGCTGGGCGGCCTGGCTGCCATGCTGGCCAACGTGGTCAAGCAGCACACCAGCGCCAAGGTCCGCGGCATCGAGCTGAGCCTGCTGCAGCGCTGCGCGGCGCATATTGCCTCCGGCAACGACATTCAGGAGTCGTTCATGTCCGGCAAGGTTGCCGTCGAGTCCGCCCTGGCCGGCATCACCGGCAAGATGGTCGGCTTCGAGTGCGACCGCAGCAACGGCTATGTCTGCAACGCCAAGCTGTTCGACCTCGACTCCGTGGCCAACTATGAGAAGAAGGTCCCCGTCGAGTGGATCAACGCCGAGGGCAACGGCGTGACGCAGGACTTCATCGACTACTGCCTGCCGCTGATTCAGGGTGAGACCGGCATGGTCAAGGAAGACGGCCTGCCCCGCTTCTGCCGCCTCAAGCGCGTGTTTGCCAAATAAGCGTTCCACAGGACGCACTGCGCCCCGCACCCGGCCGGTTTCGGCCTGGCGCGGGGCGCGTTTTTTACAGGATGATGCAGATCAGCCCGCCGGAACCCTCGTTGATGATGCGCTGGAGCGTTTCGCGCAGCTTGGCCCGGGCGTCGTCGGGCATGCGGGTCAGCTTGGTGTTCAGCCCCTCGTTGACCAGCTCGAAGAGCGACTTGCCGAAAATGTTGCTCTCCCACAGCTTTTCGGTGTTGCCCTCAAATTCGCTGAGCAGATAGTTCAGCAGGTCTTCGCTTTGCTTTTCATCGCCGACCATGGGGCTCAGCTCGGTGACAATGTCGGCGCGCATCATGTGGATGCTGGGCGCGCTGGCCCGCAGGCGCACGCCATAGCTGCCGCCCTTGTGGATGATCTCCGGCTGGTCGAGGGACATCTCCTCCGGCGCGGGCATGACGATGCCATAGCCCGTGGCGCGCACCTGGGACAGGGCGGCGGCAATTTTTTCATATTCCCGCCGGATGGCCGACAGCTCGGAGAGCTGGCGCAGCAGGTCGCCGTCGTTTTCGATGGTCAGGCCCGACTGTTCACCCAGCACCCGGTAGAACAGCGCCTCGGGAAACTGCACCGCGATGCTGACGACGCCGCTGCCCAGGTCAATCTGGTCGGCAGAGCAGCTCTGCACCTGCTCCAGGGCGGCCAGGCCGGCGGTCACTGCGCCGGTGTCGCGGATGAGGCGCGCCTCGGCGCAGCAGCCGCGCACCGCGTCATAGAGCGCAGTCTTGATGGGGTGCCCGGCGGGCAGTGCATCCACCCAGCGCGGAAAATAGAACTCCATCTGCCGCACAGGGAACACCTGCAGCAGCGCGTTGAGAATGTCCTGAATCCGGCTCTCGGTCAGCGTCTGGGCGTTGACCGCCATGGCGGTTACACCGAATTGGCTCTCCAGCTGGCGGCAGACGGCCTGCGCCGGCGCGCCCTGCGGCTCGGCGCTGTTGACCAGCACCAGAAAGGGCTTGCCGGTGGCAGCCATGTCGGTGATGGCGCGGGCTTCGGCCGCTGCATAGTCCTCGCGGGGGATGTCGGTGATGCTCCCGTCGGTGGTGACCACAATGCCGATGGTGCAGTGGTCCTCCATCACTTTTTTGGTGCCCAGCTCCGCCGCCTCGGCCATGGGAATCTCGTGGTCGAACCACGGCGTGGTGACCATGCGCGGCTTGCCCTCTTCGGTGGAGCCCACGGCGCTGTCCACCATATAGCCCACGCTGTCGATCAGACGGATGGACAGCGTGGTGGCGCTGTCCGGGGCAATCTGCACCGCCTCCTCGGGGATGAATTTCGGCTCGGCGGTCATAATGGTGCGGCCCGAGCCGCTCTGCGGCAGCTCGTCGCGGGCGCGCTCGCGGCGATAGACGTTTTCAATGTTCGGGATAACCAGTTCTTCCATAAACCGCTTGATAAAAGTTGACTTTCCGGTGCGCACAGGGCCAATCACGCCCAGATAAATATTCCCGTCGGTGCGCTGACCGATCTGATGATAGATGCTCTCCACAGGCATAGCCTCCCGTCGGTGAATTCTGTCCTATTCCTATGTGAACAAGCCCATAAATAGAACAGGCAGGAGCCGGGATTGGTACCAATCCCGGCTCCTGCCGCGTTATATCCGATACCATTGGGAGACGATCTCCGGGGGCGTAAAGCCCAGCCGGTCATACAGCGCCATGGCGCGGGCGTTGGCCGAGCACACCAGCAGCGTGATGGGGCTGCCCTGTGTCTCGGACAGCAGGGCCTGCGTGACGGCGCGGCCCCAGCCGGGGCAGAACGAGGCCACCGCCTGCAGCTCTGCGCCGCAGACCTGCCCCAGGCCGACCCACTGCCCGCTGGACTGCGCCAGAAAGAAGCGACTGCCCTCTGCCGCAGCCCGCGACAGGTCCTCGCGGGTGAGCATCGAAGCGTTGTACACCGGGGCGAAGGCCTCGGCATAGCGCTGGAGATACAGCGGCGTCAGCGCTTCGTCCGGCGCAACCAGCGCAACGGGGCGCTCCGGCGGCGTCAGCGCCGCGCGGGGCAGCGTGCGGCGGCACATGTCGTGGCTGTGGGGCAGCGGCAGCGCGGCCGGCTCCCGGTTGGAGACAAACACCTCGCGCGCGCCGAACTGGCGGCAGAAGCCGGCGCAGGCCGCGGCCTGCTCGGCCTCCTGGCCGGGGGTGCTGGTCTGCAGGATAACATAGGCGCGGCCCAGGCGGGGAATCTCCCGCAGAATCAGCGTGGCGGTTCCGCCGCAGGCGGTAAAAATGGGGATGTTTTTCATGCCGCTCACTTCCGCTCGCAGCTGCGCAGAATGCCATACGGCTCGAAGCGGGTGTCGCGCGAATCGGTGAGGAAAATCAGCGAAGCCGGGCCGCTGGTCAGCGACTGATACTGCGCTGCGGCGTCGGCCACGGCCGCGCCCTCATAGCCGCTGAGGATCACATGCCCGTCGGCCGACGGGGCCGGGGAGCCATCCGCCGGGTCGCAGAACGACACGGCAAACCGGTTCTGTGCGCCCAGATTGATCAGCGTGCTGGCAGCGGCGCTGAGCGCAGCGGCCCGGGCCGCGGCGTCCAGCTCGCCGTACTGAATGCTGCCGCTGTCGGGGAAGGCAAAGCCTGCAAAGGCAATTTCGTTCACGCCCAGCCCGGCCAGCTCCAGAGACAGGTCGGTCAGATACTGCACCACGTCCTCGTCGGCGGCATTGAGCCAGTAATAGCCGTCGCTGTCCATCCACAGCGCGCCGTTGGCAAGCTGAAGGCTCTCCGGAATGTGGTCGAGCGCATAGGCCGAGTCGGCAAAGGCGGTGACGCGGGCGATCAGGCGATAGCCCTCACGGTGCAGCGTCTGCATCAGCTCGTTGACGGCGGCGGGGTTGCCCAGGCTGCTGGCGGCGCCAGGCAGCTGACTCTGATAATAAAAGTTGCCGGCGCTGCTTTTCAGCTGCAGCAGGACGGTGTTGCAGTCCTCCTGCGCGTGGATGGCGTCCAGACAGCCCTGAGGATCCTGCAGGTCGGCATAGCTGAGACTGACGCCCCGGACGCTGCCCGCCGGTTGGGTATCGGCAGGCGACCCCGGCTGATCTGTGCCGGGGCGCTGGGCCACGCCCTCCGGCCCGATTTCCACCGCGGGAAAGAACAGCGTGCCGTCCTCCGGTTCAGGTTGGGAGGCGTCGCCCGGATCCTGCTGATGCAGGAAGGGAAAATACACTCCCTCACTGGTGTAGACGGCATAGCGCTCCAGATAAATGACAACGCCAACGACCAACAGCGCGGCGGAGCACAGAACGCCCAGCGCGATCAGCAGCGTGCGCTTGATGGCCAGGCGGGAGCGGTAGCTCAGCGGCTTCACGGCTGCGCCCCCGGCAGGATGGCGGTGAGGCAGCGCCAGTCGCCCTGTGCAGCCCGCGCCGTAATCTGAAAGCCTGCCCGGGTGATGGCCTCAGCCACCTCGTCCTCGCGCCGGTCAAGGATGCCCGAGCACAAAAATGTCCCGCCCGGCCTGAGCATCCCGGCGGCGATGGGCGACAGGGGGATGATCACGTCGGCAACGATGTTGGCCAGCAGCACATCGCAGGGGCTGAGCGTGGCGATCAGCGCCGGATCGGACAGCACGTCGCCGGCCAGGGCGGTAAAGCACTCCGGGCCCATCTGGTTGCGGGCCGCGTTTTCTGCGGCCACGGCCGGGGCCAGCGGGTCGATGTCCACGCCCACGGCGCGGGCTGCGCCCAGACGCAGCGCGGCGATGGACAGAATGCCGCTGCCGCAGCCCAAGTCAACCACATACTCGCCGCCGCGGAGGATGGACTCCAGCGCGGCCATGCACATCTGCGTGCTGGCGTGGGCGCCGGTGCCGAAAATCATTCCCGGGTCCAGCAGCACGGGCAGACGGTGCTCCGGGTTGTCCGGCTCCATCCAGCAGGGAACCACCAGCAGGCGCCTGCCCACCGGGAGCGGCTGGTAATAGGCCTTCCACGCGGTTTCCCAGTCCTCGTCCTGGATGTTCTGCAGGCTGATGGGCAGCCGGCCCAGCGCCCAGTCCGGGTGCGCGGCGATAAACGCGTCCAGCTGGCCGCGCAGCTGCGCCAGCCGGGCCGGAGCCTGCGCGTCGTCCTCCAGATAGAGGTGGATGCAGCTCACGCCGTCGATTTTCTGCGCCAGCTCCTCGTCGATATAGTCCCAGCTCTTTTTGGTTTCTTCAAGAAATTCATAAAACTCCCCGGCGTCGTCCATGCTAAAGCTGTCGTAGCCCAGCACCGTCAGGTGATCGGCCACCAGCTCGATGGTCTGCGGGGTGGTTTGAATCGTCAGTTCCAGCCACTGCATAAATGAATGCGCCTCCAATCACGGTACAGTGTACAATATTTTGCAGTGTCAGGCAAGGGAGAATTTTGCCCTGCCGGGGCG
>CACXCV010000134.1 GCA_902766215.1 Oscillospiraceae bacterium | reverse complement strand
TCTCCGCGTCGGACTTGCCGGCGGGATCGAAGTCGGAGCCGCCCTTGCCGCCGCCGATGGGAAGACCGGTCAGGCTGTTCTTGAAGGTCTGCTCAAAGCCGAGGAACTTGATGATGCCGGGGTAGACATTGGGCTGGAAGCGCAGGCCGCCCTTGTAGGGGCCGATGGCGCCGTTGAACTGGCAGCGATAGCCGGTGTTGGTGTGGTAGTTGCCCTGGTCGTCCATCCAGACCACACGGAAGGTGAACATACGCTCGGGCTCCACAATACGCCCCAGCAGATCGGCCTTCTCATATTCGGGATGCTTGTCGATCACAGGAGACAGAGAGGACAGGACCTCCTCCACCGTCTGAACGAATTCCGGCTCGCCGGCGTGCTTTTTCTTGACGTCGTTGATGACACGTTCCACATATGCGTTCATTGCTCATTCTCCATTCTATTCAATATGCCCCGGCATACCGGGAATCTATGGGCCCATTATATCACAAAGTTTCAAAAACAGGTTACCAAAAAAACAGGAATCCAAAGGGGCAAATCTGGTAAATCCAACATATTTATACAGTCATACCGAATTGAATTTCGTTTTGAAGCGGCATTTTGAACTTTTTTCGCCGCCCGTCCTGCAGGATGGGCGGATTTTTTGCAGGGCGGTCCCCGCAAAAAATGAAGGATGCCCTTCGAATTCTTTCAAATCCGCTGCCGTATATCCATTCACGCCGACCACTGGCGGGACATCTCCCGGCGCAGGCGGTTCAGGATCCGTTTTTCCAGCCGGGAGATGTAGGACTGGGAGATGCCCAGCAGATCCGCCACCTCCTTCTGGGTGCGCTCGCGCTGGCCGCACAGGCCGTAGCGCCAGCAGACGATCCGCTTCTCCCGGGGGCTGAGCAGCTCCAGCGCCTCGTGCAGGGCGGTGCGCTCCTCGTGGTCCTCCATGGGCCGGATCACGGTGTCCGCCTCTGTGCCCAGAATGTCCGAGAGCAGCAGCTCGTTGCCGTCCCAGTCCGTGTTGATCGGCTCGTCCAGACTGACCTCCGCCTTCTGTGAGGAGATCTTGCGGATGTGCATCAGGATCTCGTTTTCGATGCACCGGGAGGCATAGGTCGCCAGCTTGATTTTCCTGTCGGGCTTGAAGGTGCTGATGGCCTTGATCAGACCGATGGTGCCGATGGAGATCAGATCCTCCAGGTTGACGCCGGTGCTTTCAAACCGGCGGGCAATGTAGACCACCAGGCGCAGGTTGTGCTCGATGAGCGTCTGCTTGGCCTGCTCGTCGCCCTGGGCCAGCCGGTCGAGCATGTCCTGCTCGGCCTGCCCCTTCAGCGGCGGCGGCAGCACGTCGCTGCCGCCGATGTACATGATTTTCGGCGGGGCAAGCAGCGACAGCAGCCAGCGCAGCGGCGCGGGGTGGAAAACGGTGCGAATGCTCATGAAATCCCTCCTGTTAAGGCATGATATGCCCCGCCGTCAGAGACGGGGGTGCAGGATATGGCGGCCAGCGGGCTGGGCGCGGCATGGCCGTTCAGGCGGATGCTGTCGCAGCGCACTGCCAGCAGCAGGCCCCGGCGCGCCACAGTGCGATAGGGCAGCAGCTGCAGGCGCAGCGCCGGGCAGAGCCGGCGGAGCGCTTCCAGCGCGGCAACCGGGTCGCCGGGCAGCGCGGCGGGCGCGCCGGGCAGCAGCGGCCGCAGCACGGACCACTCGACGATCAGCACCGGCTGGCCGCTCAGCGGATCGCAGAGACTGTTGCCGGTGTCGCGCAGCGCGCGCAGCTGGGCGCAGCGGCCGCCGATGGTCAGCTGCACGGGGATCAGGTCGCCGCCGCTGTGAGCGCCCAGCCGGGTCAGCACGGTCTGAAACAGCAGCCAAAGCAGGGCGGCGGTCAGCAACAGCACCCGCATATGCACCGGATAATAGGCCACGCCGCCGATGAGCGTGACCGACCCGCCCAGCAGCGTCTGCACGGCCAGCACCACGCCGCCATACAGCGCCGAAAGCACCAGCAGCAGCAGCCACTGCCGCAGCAGCCGCGGCGACAGGCCGAAGGCGACTGCCGCCATTGCCCCGGCGCACAGCAGCTTCAGCCCCAGCATGCCAAGCGTCCGGCAGCCGGGCAGCAGCACGGCCAGGGCATAGAGCGCGCCCAGCGCCGCAGCCAGCGCCTGCCGCCAGCGGATGCAGGTTTCGCCGCCCAGATGGGCTGCCGCAGAGAGCAGCAGGTAGTTGACCAGCGCGTTGAGCGCCAGCAGCCGGTCCACATAGATGACCATGGCCAGCCCCCCTTCCTGAGGCCAGTATAGCCCCACGCCTGTCCGAAGAGGGGCGAATCCGCCCCGGCGGACAGAGAAAACTGATCGCAAAATATTGGCTTTTTCTGCGAAATAATTGGCATGTTAAGGATAAGGAAGAGGAAAGATATTATTTCATGGTTCCGCCCAAAAAACAGCAATGCAATTTGGTAAACATGCTACTTGTTTATACGTAAACGGTATGCTAGTATGGTATCCACGCAAAAAGAGAAAGAAAAAATGAGAGAGGCGATTGTGTGAAAAATGTAAAGTGGATCCTCATGTGGATCCGCGGCAGCCGATGGAAGCTGGTGGCTTCCGTTGTGCTGAGCCTGCTGGGCATTGTGTTCATGACGGCGGAATCGTATATTTTTGCCGACGTGGTGGATGACATCCTGATGCCGCAGGCGTTTGACAAGCTGCCGCTGTACCTGGCCGCGGCCTTTGCCGTGCTGCTTATACGCCTGGCCTGTAACTATTTCCAGAATATTCTGGCTGAGCAGGCGGGCCAGACCGGCGTGTACAACCTCCGTTCGGCCCTGTTTGGCAAGCTGCTGCGGCAGACGCCGGACTTCTATGCCGAAAACCGCTCCGGCGACCTGATCAACAAGTGCTCGGGCGACGTGGAGATGGTCAGCTATTTCCTGGCCTATGGCATCCCCGAGTGGGTGCGCGCGGCGTTTATGCTGGTGTTTGCGCTGCTGGTGTTTCTGAACATCAGCTGGCAGTACACGCTGATTCTCTTTGCCGTCACGCCGCTGAGCGCTATTGTCGGCCGCCGCCTGGGCGAAAAGGTCCACCCGGCCTTTAAGGCCGCGCGCGAGCAGCTGAGCCAGCTCAACACCGTGGTGCAGGAGAACATTGCCGGCAACCGCGTGGTGAAGGCCTTTGTCCGCGAAGACTATGAGTATCAGAAATTTCAGAAGGAAAACGAGGAATACAAGCGCTGCAACATCGAGGCCAACATGATCTGGCTG
>CACXCV010000133.1 GCA_902766215.1 Oscillospiraceae bacterium | reverse complement strand
CGGCGGCCGAGCCCTTTGTCCGCGCCAGCATCCTCACCCCGCCGGAATATGTGGGCAACATCATGGATCTGTGCCAGGAGCGCCGGGGCGAATATCTGGACATGACCTATCAGGGCACCGACCGGGTGGAGCTGCACTATGACATGCCCCTCAACGAGATCATCTATGACTTTTTCGACTCGCTCAAGTCCCGCACCCGGGGCTATGCCTCGCTGGACTATTAGCTGACCGGCTATCGCAGGTCCAACCTGGTCAAGCTGGACATCCTGCTCAACGGCGACGTGGTGGATGCGCTGAGCTTTATCGTCCACGCGGACAAGGCCTATGCCCGCGGCCGCCGTATCTGCGAAAAGCTGAAGGAGACCATCCCCCGCCAGATGTTTGAAATTCCCATTCAGGCGGCCATCGGCGGCAAGGTCATTGCCCGCGAGACCGTAAAGGCCCTGCGCAAGGACGTGCTGGCCAAGTGTTATGGCGGCGACATCACCCGCAAGAAAAAGCTGCTGGAAAAGCAGAAAGAGGGCAAAAAGCGCATGCGCCAGTTCGGCACGGTCTCCGTGCCCAGCGAGGCGTTTATGGCAGTGCTCAAGCTGGACGACTGATCCAGACCCAACCCCGGGGCCGCCGCAGGCGGCCCCAATCTGACGGGCCGCGCGGGCCCAAAGACAACGCAAGGAGCGAGAACCATGGCAAAAGCAGCTACCGCCGGGGAGGCAAAGCCCCTGGGCATTTATGTACACATCCCCTTCTGCCGCAGCAAGTGCGAATACTGCGACTTTTACTCCCTGGGCGGCGGACGCAACAGCGAGCTGATGCGCGACTATCTGAGCGGCCTGCTGCAGCACATCCGCGAGGCGGCGGCCCGCGCCCCCGGCTATATTGTTGACACAATCTACTTCGGCGGCGGCACCCCCAGCTTTTATGGCGTGAGCAACTGCAAGCGCATCCTGGCCGAGATCCAGCGGCGCTTTCATGTGGCCCGCGAGGCCGAGATTACCCTGGAGGCCAACCCTGATTCGGTTACGCCGCGGGGGATGCACGCGCTGGTGCGCGCGGGCTTTAACCGCATCTCCATCGGCGTGCAGTCGGACAGCGACGAGCACCTGCGCGCCCTGGGCCGCCCGCACAACTGGGAGCAGGCCCGCCTGGCGGTGGAAAACGCGAAAATCGCCGGCTTTGAAAACATCAGCATCGACCTGATGTACGGCCTGCCCAACCAGACCCGCGAGGGCTGGGCCAAGACGCTGCGCAGCGCCCTGGCCCTGCAGACCCAGCACATCTCCTGCTATGGCCTCAAGGTGGAGGAGGGCACGCCCCTGTATGAATACCGCGACTGCGTCAACCTCCCCGACGACGACACCCAGGCGGACATGTATCTCTATGCTGTGTCCACGCTGGCGGCCTATGGCTATCAGCAGTATGAAATCTCCAACTTTGCCCTGGAGGGCTATGCCAGCCGGCACAACCTGAAATACTGGCTGGGCGGCGAATACCTCAGCTTTGGTCCCAGCGCGGCCTCCGACTTTGCCGGCAAGCGCTATACCTACCGGGCCGACCTGCAAACCTATCTCAAGGGCCTGCGCGGCGGTGAGAACATGCTCTCCGAGTGTGAGAGCATTCCCCTGCGTGAGCGGGGCGGCGAATATCTGATGCTGCGCCTGCGCACTGCCTGGGGCATTGAAGAAACCGAGTATCAGAGCACCTATCTCATGCCCTTTGCCCCTCTGGAAGAAAAGCTGCGGGAATACGCCGGGCAGAAGCTGGCCTTCCGCACGGCCGACGGCCGCTGGCGGCTCACGCCCCAGGGCTTTCTGCTGTCCAACCAGATCATCGGGGAGCTGCTGGAGATTCAGAACAACAGCCACCCCATCATCCGCACCTGACGGAGGAAAGGAACTTTCATGCGACTGGATAAATATCTGAAGGTGTCCCGCCTGATCAAACGGCGCACCGTGGCCAACGAGGCCTGTGACAACGAGCGCGTGAGCGTCAACGGCCGCCCGGCCAAGGCCGGCTATGAGGTCAAGCCCGGCGACCGGCTGGAGATCCGCTTTGGCGCCAAGTCGCTTTGCGTCGAGGTGGTCAGCGCGGCCGAGAATGTCCGCAAGGAGGACGCTGCTGCCATGTACCGCGAAATCCGCGCCGACTGAGGCATATTGTCCCGCCCCCGCGCATACGATGGAGTATACAACATCGATGCGAGGAGAATGGATATGCCTTATGCCTATGACGAGCGGGCGCTGGAGACGGCGCACAAGCTGACCCTGGACGGCCGCGGGCGGCTGAGCGTCAGCGGGGTCAGCGACGTGGAGAGCTTTGACGAGCAGATGGTGGTGCTCTCCACCTCCCGGGGGACGCTGGTGGTGCGCGGCGAGCAGCTGCACCTGGAGATGCTCTCGCTGGAGGGCGGCGAGGTGCGCATGGAGGGGCAGGTGGACAGCCTCACCTATGAAACCGGCCCGCGGGAGGGCGGCTTCCTCTCCCGGCTGTTCCGCTGATGGAGCTGCCGGTCGCTGCCCAGCTGGGCGAGTTTGCCGCGGCGCTGCTCTGGGGCGCGGCGCTGGCCATGGGCTATGACGTGTTTCGCGCCCTGCGGCGCAGCACCGGCCTGCGCCACCTGTGGGACGGGCTGTTCTGCCTGCTGGTGCTGCCGGCGCTGTGGCTGTTTATGCTCTATCCCGGGCAGGGCCTGCTGCGGCTGGGGTCGTTGGCAGGGATGGGCCTGGGCGCACTGGCCTGGTTTTTAACCGTCGGGCGTGTTTTTTTATTCCTGACATGCCAATTATTTCATTATTTGGGCACAATAATCCGGTTTGTCCTCCGCCCGGCCAAAAAACTGTCGCTTTTTCTGCAAAAAATCATAAAAAAGGGCTTCCATTTTTTCAGAAAAAGGGGTACAATCATCCTGACTCAGATTCGGAAAATCAGGGTGCCATACGAAACGGGGGATCGCCATGCGGCTGCGGAAATCGTCGATGCTTACCAAGTTGATTATTCTGGCGGTGGCTGTATACGCTATCGTTATGCTGCTGGGCCTGCAGGCGCAGATCAGCCAGCAGGAAGCGGCCAACGCGGCACTGCAGGAGCAGATCACGACCACGGCGCAGGAAAATCAGCGTCTCGAGCAGGCCATCGCACGGGTCGGCTCGCGCGAAGGCGTCGAGGAGGTCGCCCGCAATAAGCTGGGCTTCGTCACCGAGGGCGAAATGATTTTCTACAACCTGGGCGACTGATGGAATTCTAAGGAGGACTGGGCACAAAATATGGAGCTTGCAGTTGGAGCAATTGCAGAAGGAAAAGTAACGGGTATCACCAACTTCGGTGCGTTTGTGGCCCTGCCCGGCGGAAAGACCGGCATGGTGCACATCTCCGAGATTGCCAATACCTACGTCAACAACATTCGCGACCACCTGACCGAAGGACAGGAGGTCAAGGTCAAGGTTCTGGCCATTGACCCGGCAGGAAAGATTAACCTGTCCATCAAAAAGGCACTGGATCCACCCCCGCGTCCCGCCGGCCAGCCGCGCCGCAGCGGGCCTGCCCCGCGCAGCAATGCCGCAGCCCCCCGCGAGCCGCAGACCTTTGAGGACAAGCTCAAGGCCTTTATGGCTGATTCAGACAGCAAGCTCAGCACCATCCGCCAGTACTCCGAGCACAAAACCAAGACGCGCCGCCGCTGAGGCCCGCGCCAAGGACAGACCGATCCGGCAGGCAGCATCCGCTGCCTGCCTTTGTTTTTATCAGAACAGCCCCGCGCCGCTGTCCATCAGCGGCGCGGGGCTGTTTTATCCGGGGCGCTCTGCCGTGTGCGCGGCGTACCCGCTGTCTTTCAACAGGCGGCCTTATCTCCTGCGGCGGAAGGCCTGCGAGCGCAGGATCACCTTCAGGATGTGCACGGCGCTCTGCTCCACTTGGGCACGGGTGGGAACCACCGTCTCGCGGGCCGCGCCGTGGGACACCACGGCCTTGCCGGCTTCCACAGTTTCCTTCAGCGCCTGCATCACCTGCGTTCCGCCGGGCTGAATCATGTCGTTGCCGGCATACATCGAGATGGCCGGGCTGCTGACGCCGCCGCCCCAGTCGGTCATCACCAGACCGTCAAAGCCCCACTCGTCGCGGAGAATGGCGGTGCAGAGGTCATAGTTGTCGGCGCTGGGCACGCCGTTGATGTCGTTGTACGAGGTCATGACCGAGCGGGGGGCGGCCGTGCGTACGGCAATCTCAAAGCCGCGCAGATAGATCTCGCGCAGGGCGCGCTCGGTGACGATGTCGTTGGAGCAGCCGCGCATGTATTCCTGATCGTTGCCGGCAAAGTGCTTGATGGTCACGCCGCCGTTCCCCTGCTTCTGCACGCCGCGGGTTATGGCGGCGGCGCAGCGGCCGGAGATCACCGGGTCCTCGGAGAAATATTCAAAGTTGCGGCCGCAGAGCGGGTTGCGATGGATGTTCATGCCGGGAGCCAGCCAGAGATCCACCCGATACTCGCCCATCTCCGTGCCCACGGCGCGGCCCATCTCCTCCAGCAGCGCCGGGTCGAACGAGCAGGCCAGCAGCGACCCGGTGGGGAAAGCGGTGCAGTATTGATGGCCGACAATTTCGCCGTCCTTTTTGATGTCCTTGGTAATGCGCAGGCCGGCGGGGCCGTCGCAGAGCGTGATGGGCGGAATGGCGTATTTGTCCCACAGGTCGGGGCTCTGCCCGGCCTCGCCGGGGACGACAAACTGGATTTCGCCCGAGCGGATGGCGGCCACCAGCGCGGCAAAGGCGTCGGCCTCCGGCCCCTGCGGGCGGTTCTCGGCGGGCATGGCCTCCAGGTCAAAGCCGGAGAAATCCATCCCCTGGCCGCAGACCAGGCGGCAAAGATCGTCCCAGTCCATGCTGGCGGCCAGCTCCTCGCAGGTGCCGCGGCCCTCGGCCACGTCAACCAGCGTCAGGCCCGGCTTGGGCTGGGCGGAGACATAGTGGCCGGAGTATTTCACGCTCTGGCAGGTGATCTCGCGGGGCGAGAGCACCATGGGGTGCGCGGCGGCAGCCTTCAGCTCCTGGGTCTCGCCGGCATAGGTGATGGGTGTGACGCCCTGCTTGCGCAGCGGGGCAAAGTCGGCCGGAACCGTGCCCATGCGGTTGCTCAGCTGCTGCACGCGGATCCGCTCGGGCACCTGAATGGCCCCGGCGACGGTGGTGCTGCGGCTGCTGCTGCCCACGCGGAGGTAGTACAGGCCCGGCTCGAGCACATAGGCGGCGGCGGACTCGTCATAGCTGGCCAGGTCGCTCACCGGAAAGTGCAGCTTGACGGTTTCGCTCTGGCCCGGGGCCAGCAGACCGGTCTTGACATAGCCGGCCAGCTTCTGATACGGCTGCTCCAGCTTGCCGTCGGGGGCGGAGACATAGACCTGCACCACCTCGCGGGCGGCATGGTTCTGGCTTTCGTTGGTGATGTCGGCGCTGACGGACACGGTGGCCTGATCCAGCGCCACGCTGCAGCGGGTCATCACCGGCTGGCCATAGCTCAGGCCAAAGCCGAAGGGGAACAGCACGTCCTTGCCGAAGGTGTCGAAATAGCGGTAGCCCACATAGATATCGTCGTGATAGGGGGCGGAAATCTGCTCCTGCGTGCCGCCGCCGTGCTCCCGGGGGGTCAGGTTGCCGTTGGGAAGATGCTTGCCGAAGG
>CACXCV010000132.1 GCA_902766215.1 Oscillospiraceae bacterium | reverse complement strand
AGAGGTCGTCATAGTCCGCCGTACTGTTGTCGGCCAGCAGCTGCAGGATCTGGCTCACCTCATAGCCCTCGGGAATGGTCACCGTCACGGTCTTGCGCGCGCCGGAGGTAGCAATCATGCCGTTGACCAGCGCCATATAGTCATAATAGTCGTTCAGCTCGTACACGCCGGGGTCGATTTTCTTTTCGGCGTGGGTCATGGAGCAGTACAGCCGGAACAACCAGGGATGCTTGATCAGCCCCGCATCCTTCAGCGTCTGCGCCACGTCGGCAATCGAGTCGGTCTCGGCCACCGTGACGGTGGACACCCGGTCGCCATCGGTCAGGCCGAACACATCGTCCGCCGCCAGCCAGACCAGCAGCGCCAGCACCACCGCGCCCATCAGCACGCTGATGATATAAATGGCTGCCTTCAGCGTGGGCATCAGCGATCCGCTGGAGCTGCCCGGCAGCAGGTCCTCGTCCCAGTCGTCGCCGCTCTCCGGCGTATCCTCCTCCGGCTCGGCCTCGTCGGCCGGCTCGGCAAATTCGTCGTCCTCGTCAAAGAACTGATCCAGCGGCACCTCGTCCGCCGGCGGCTGCGCGTCGGGGCGCTCCTCCGCCCGCGCAGGTTCCTCCCCTGACGCCACATCGGCCACCGGGGTAAAGCGCATGGTCGCCCCCCCTGCGTCCTCCGGCTGCTGCGGCTCCTCTGCCGGCGGAATCACCGGCAGGCGCGTCGTCTTGCCGTCAAGGTATTCGCCGCTCTTGCGGCCGCTGTCCAGCAGGTCCTGAATAAACTGCTCCCGCCGGGTATTGTCCATCTCGTCAGAACGTTTTGGATCTTTCTCTGCCAAATAATCCGCCCCCCTGTGTGGTTGGTCCAAATTCTGCCGCTTCAGCGCAGCGGCAGAACGTAATTCAGTATTTCCGCATGAATCGACGCCGCGCTGCGAACCGCGCCGCCCTGGGCGCAGCAGACGACCTGCCAGCCCATCCGCTGCGCTGTCCACAACCCCACCTGGCGGCACTGCCGCAGATAGTCCTCGTCCCGTTCGTGGATGTCGGCATGTGTGCCGGTAATCTGCTCGCGGTGGGCGCGCATGGCCGCCGCCGCTTCGGTGGGCATATCCAGATAGAGCACCAGGTCCGGCCGCGGCAGGCCCATTTTGTCAAATTCCAGGTCATAGAGCCAGTCTAGATAGTGCTCACGCTCCTCGGGCGGAAGCTTAGGCGTCTGGTGCACCGCGTTGGAGGTGGTATATCGGTCGGCGATCAGCAGGCCGCCGGCCTGATAATCCGCTTTCCAGTCCTCCTGATAGGAGGCATAGCGGTCCACGGCGAAAAACGTGGCCGCGGCATAGGCGTTGACGTCGTCCGGATGCGCCCCATAGGCCCCGGCAAGGTATTGCTCCACCAGCGCGCAGCTGGGGTTGCCATAGCGGGGAAAGCGCAGCCGGCGAAACGCCGTGCCCCGCTGCTCCAGTGCCTGCACCAGCAGCTCCATCTGCGTGGACTTGCCGCTGCCGTCGGTCCCCTCCAATACGATCAGGCGGCCGCTCATTTCCGGCGCCTCGCTTCTTTGCGCACTGCCAGAATAAACTTGGGCAAGCGCATCATGCGGCCCAGGCGCCTGGGCTCCTTCACCAGGCGGTAGAGCCACTCGAGGTTGCAGCGGATCATCCACTCGGGCGCGCGCTTGACATTGCCGGCAAAGCCGTCCAGCGAGCCGCCCAGGCCGATCAGAAAGTGGGCGTGCAGCTCCTGCTGGTGCGCCTTCATAAAGCGCTCCTGCTTGGGTGCGCCCAGGCAGACGAACACCGCATCGGCCCCGGAGGCATTGATTGCCTCGACCACCGGCCCCTCATCCTGAAAATAGCCGTCGGCCGTGCCGCAGATCTGCAGACCGGGGTACTTTTCCACGCAGCGCCGCGCCGCCTCCTCCGCCACGCCGGGCTTACTGCCCAGCAGATACAGCTTGTGCCCGGATTGGGCCATGGCGGCCATCAGCCGCCCGGCAAAATCGATGCCTGCCACCTTTTCCTTCAGCGGCGTGCCCAGAATCCTGGCCCCCAGGACCACGCCTGCCCCGTCCGGCAGCACCAGTGCCGCCTCGTTGATCAGGTCGCGGAGCGCCGGGTCGTGCATGGCCTCCCACACAATCTCTGCATTGGGCGTGACGGCATAGGCCGTCTCGCTGCCGCGCAGCAGCTCCATGGCCCGGGCAACTGCCTCGTCCATTGTTACATTGTCAATCCCAACGCCACAGACATCGATCCGCATGTAGTATTTCCCCCAGTATGAAAATCATTCTATGATACCATACCACAAATCGACTGATTTGTCTACGGCTGCGGCCGCACCCTTTTCCGGCAGCGTCATAGACTGGTATGGAATCATTCCCATTCTAACTGTCAGGAGGAGAAATTATGCCAGAGGTCAACCAGTCCGGTCCGGTGTTTGACAGCAGCTGCATCCGCGAAGCTGTCTGCGTACATACCAAAAAGATCATGGATTCGTGCCGCGATAAAGACTGCGTCGAGGAGCTGCGGGTCTATCTGACCCGCGAGAGCCAGAACTGCCTTGATCGGGCCTGCAGTGTGAAGGCCCGCAGCGCCGAACTGCTCTATACCGTCGTGGATGTCGAGCCGGTGCTGTTTCACAATGGATTCTATGCCGTTGACATCACCTATTACTACAAAATCATTGTCGATGCCGTAATCGGCGCCAACCGGCCCAGCACCGTCTATGGCCTGAGCCGCTTCTGCAAGCGCGTGATGCTCTATGGCGGCGAGGGCAGCGCCAAGGTGTTTTCCAGCAAAACCGTCCTAGGCGGCATGGATGAGCAGAACATGGCCCAGTGCAACATGCCGCAGGCCGTGGTCGAGGCTGTGGAACCGATCATTCTTTCCGCCAAGATGATGGACTCGTGCGACTGCCGCCGCTGCGACTATGACTGCAGCGACCTGCCCGGCTGCATCAGCAGCTGCTTCGACGACGAGCTGGTGGTGTCCGGCGATTCGCGCCGGCTGTACGTCACTCTGGGGCAGTTTTCCATCATCCGGCTTGAGCGCGACACCCAGCTGCTGCTTCCCTGCTATGACTATTGCATCCCCACCAAAGAGTGCTCGGACGTCAGCTGCGAGCAGGAGTGCGACCCCTGTGAAATCTTCAGTAAAATCAACTTCCCCGTCAGCGAGTTTTTCCCCAAGGGCAGCGGCTGCGGCACGCCCGGCGCGCCCCATCAGAACCAGAACTGCAGCTGTAACTGCGGAAACCACAACTGCCGCTAAACAGCAGCGCCGCCTCCCACAGGGGAGGCGGCGCGTTATTTTTGCATTATTCCGCCGAAATCAGATAATAGTATACCGGCTGGCCGCCGCTGAGCACCGTCACTTCGGCATTGGGGCAGGCTGCGCGCAGCAGTTCGGCCACAGAATTGGCCTGATCCTCGGTCACGTCCTCGCCATAGAACACCGTCAGGAATTCGCTGTCACAGACGCGCGAGGCCATCTGCGTCAGCAACGCCGGCAGATCAGAGCCATTGCCCACCAGCGCACCGTCCAACAGGCCGATGTACTCGCCCGCGTTGATGGCCTTGCCGTCAAAGTCGCTGTTGCGTGCGGCATAGGTTACCTGCATGGTGTGTACGCCGCCGGCCGCCGAGAGCATCGCCTCGCGGATTTCGTCCGTGCCCATCTCCGAGTCGAAGGCGAGCATGGCCGAAATGCCCTGCGGAACCGTTTTGGTTTCGATCACAACGACCTTCTTTTCCGTCAGACCCACCGTCTGCTGCGCCGCCATGATGATGTTCTTGTTGTTGGGCAGGACGAACACCGTCTCGGCCGGGGTGCGGTTAATTGCCGCCAGAATGTCCTCGGTGGAGGGATTCATGGTCTGGCCGCCCTTGATGATGGCGTCCACGCCCAGGTCGGTAAACACCGAGGCCAGCCCATCGCCCGCGCAGACCGCCACCACGCCATAGGTCTTCTCGGGCGCGGTCACCGCCGGCTTCTCCGCCGCGGCGGCCTCGGCCTCGCTGAGGACCTTTTCCGTGTGCTGCAGGCGCATGTTTTCAATCTTGGTGGTGACAAAGCTGCCGTAGCTCAGCGCCTCTTCCAGCACCACGCCGGGGTGGTTGGTGTGGACATGCACCTTGATGATCTCGTCATCGTCCACCAGCACCAGGCAGTCGCCCATGCCGGAGAGGAACGCCCGCAGCTTTTCGGGGTCCTTGTTGTTCTCGCGCTGCACGATAAACTCCGTGCAGTAGCAGAACTTGATGTCGCCAGTCTCAAACTCGGCAAAGTCGGCCTGCTGCTTGGGCTGCTCGGTCTTGGGCGCCGCCTCATACTGCACGTCGTGCCCCTGCAGGCTGGCCAGCATCCCCTCGAGAATCAGCAGGAAGCCCATGCCGCCGGCGTCAACCACGCCGGCCTTTTTCAGCGTGGGGTTCTGCTCCACCGTCTCGTCCAGCGCAATGCGCGCCGCGGCAATAATGGCCTCCAGCACCGTCTCCAGCGCCGGCTCGCTCTCGCCCACGGCAACGCCGGCCGCCGCGCTGACGCGCGACACCGTCAGAATCGTGCCCTCGGCGGGCTTCATCACCGCGCGGTAGGCCGACTCGACGCCCACGGCCAGCGCCGAGGCAAATTCAAAGCCGTCAGCCGTGACCGTTT
>CACXCV010000131.1 GCA_902766215.1 Oscillospiraceae bacterium | reverse complement strand
GGAAGGCGGCGGGCGTCATGCCGTAGACGCCGCGGAAGCAGCTGCCCAGCAGCGAGGGCGAGGCGCCAAAATGCGCCGCCAGCTCCGCCATTGTGGGGCTGTGCTCGGTATGCTCCAGCAGGTAGCTGCCCACCTGCCTGGCCAGCTGCACCTGGGCGCTGGTATAGGCCCGCTGGGGCGCCTGCACGGGCAGCGCGCTGAGAAACAGCAGCAGCTCCAGAATTTTCACCTTGAAATATCCCTTGCGGATGGCCTCGGGGACGGAATACAGCTCGGAAAAGATGTGCGCGACCCCGGCGGAGGAGCGTGCGGCAAAATAGCCCGTTCCGGCGCAGAACTTGTCCATCAGGGCGCTGGGGCGCACATCCACATCCTGCAAAAAGCAGGACAGGCAGTCCGGCGCACGGGCCGGGTCGATGCGCACGGTAATGCCGTGGTAGTGTCCGGTGGGAAACCGGGCCGGCGCTGCGCCGCGGCTGCGGGCAACAGACAGGTCGCCCGGGCTGAGAAAGTAATAGCTGTCGTCCAGCTGACACTCGATGCGGCCCTCGCGGCAGTGGCTGATCTCCAGCAGACCCGGCCCGCTCCGCTCCAGCACGCCATAGCTGGCGTGGATGTCGCAGTAGGCAATTTCGATGCCGGGAAAGACTGGGTAGACCGTTACAAGCACCGTGCCGTCGGTATCGCCGGGGGTGCTGACGGTGCAGCCGGAAAGAGAAAGGGGGCTGTTGGGCATGCTGCTTCTCTCCTTTGAAAACAACATGGTTAAGGCTAACTAACTTGTGAATACAAAGCAGGCGGCCGCAAGGGGCCGCAGCTTGAAAACGGTGCCGGCAGGGGCGGGATTATGGGTGGCTGTTGATCCACGAGTGGAGAAACTCGCGCTCGGCCGCATGGCACCGCACGGTCTGCGCCGCGGCCACGATGGGCATCCAGCGCTGGACATAGGCCGGGTCGGTGCCGCTGGCCCGGCAAAAGCGGCGCAGATACTGCTCGGCGCCGTCGATGTCGCCATCGAGCCAGAAGAGCAGATAGGTCCGCGCGGTGTCGGCCGAGGCGTTGCCCTGGGCGGCATGCGCCCAGTCCAGCAGGTAGGGGGAGCCGTCGCTGGCAAGAACTACGTTGGAGGGGTTAAAGTCGCCATGGCAGACCTTGTGGTGCTCGGGCATGGCGTCCAGCCGGACATGCAGGTCATAGCGCGTGGTGGCCGGCAGGTCGCACTGGTCAAGACGGGCGTGGAGCTTTTCCCGCAGGGATTTCAGCTCCGGGCAGGCTCTGGCGTGCATTTGCAGCTGCAGGACGACAAGCTGATCCAGATAGGCGGACTTGTCCCCGGGGTGCTCGTGCATCAGCCGGGCCAGCGACTTGCCGCGGATGAACTCGGACACGATGGTCCACTTGCCCTCGATGGTGGTAACCTCGAGAACCTGCGGGACTGGCAGCCCGGTCTGCCGGATGCGTGTCTGGTTGAGCGCCTCGTTCAGCACATCGGCCTGGGAATAGCCGCGGCCAAATACTTTCAGACAGCGGCTGCCGTCCTGATAAACCGTCTTGTTATTGCGGACGGCAATGATCCGATCCAGGTTCATGAGACATCCCTCTCCTTGTGCGGTTTATTGAAAGGTGCGGCGCTTGGATTGAATCAGCTCCTCAACGAACAGACTGTCCAGCGCGGAGAGGGTATAGTCCCGCCGGTGAATCAACACGTCTTTGTACATGCGGCGGCCCTCGCCGCAGCGGCGCTGCACCAGCCCATAGCGAGCCAGCTGCTCGGCCGGAACGGGCGAGACCCACATGAAGGCGTCGGGGTTCTGCGCCAGCAGCTCGAACTGGCTGCCGCGCTCGAAGACATAGACCAGGCGGGCGGCGTCGTCGGGCAGCTCGTCCTTTTTAATCTCGTCGAAGGGCAGCGAGGGGACATAGGGATCGGCGTGGGCGATTTCGGTGTGCCGCTTCAGCTCGTCGGAGGTAACGACCTCCATGCGGGCCAGGGGGCTGTCTGCCCGGGTGAGCAGCACATGATGAAACTCAGCAATCAGCTCATAGCTCAGACCCTTTTCGTCCATCATCCCTTTGTAATATTTGTCATATTCCTCGGCATAGCGGATGATACCCAGCTTATAGTCCTCCTGCAGGATGTTTTTAATGGCGCGCAGGGCGTTGGTCTCCTGATAATAGAGGCGGATTTCGCTGGCCGGGTCGATGCGGGCGGTAAAGCGGGCAAAGGCGTCTGCCACATAGCTGGCCCGGGGGACCGAGATGGAAAAGCGCTGCTTGCCCGCCGCTCCCTCGCTGAACATGGTCTCGATGGCGTCTACCTGCTTGAGCACCATTTTGGCGCAGCGAATAAACGCCTCGCCGTCGGGCGTCAGAAACATGCCCTTGGCGCTGCGCTCGAAAATGGTAACGCCCAGAGAGCTTTCCAGCTCCTTCACCGCGCGGCTGAGCGCCGACTGGCCAACATACAGCGTTTCGGCGGCTTTGTTGATGGAGTTGGCCTCTGCGATTGCCACAGCGTATTTCATGTGTAACAGATTCATATTGCCCTCCTGGCTCTGGCAGTGTGATCCGGACAGCCGAATGACATTCTAATAATATAGTATACCGTATATCCGGCCGGATTACAATCGTGCAGTGGCGGGGATAATCGATGAATATTGCTGCCGCGGAACGGAAAAATCGGGCGATTTTTCCGGGAGGAACGCAGACAGGGCCGTGCGCCTGCTGCGCACGGCCCTGTGGAAATTAGGCAGGATTACTTCAGATCCCCGTCGTCGAACGGATCGCCGCACTCGGGGCAGAACTTCGGCGGATGTGCCGGATCATCCGGTTCCCAGCCGCATTTGTCGCACTTGTACTGCGGAACACCGGCGGGCTTGGGTTTGC
>CACXCV010000130.1 GCA_902766215.1 Oscillospiraceae bacterium | reverse complement strand
TCTCGGTCAGCCGCTCCAGCAGGCAGGAGAATCCCCCCGCCACCGGCAGCCTCTGCCACCACAGGCACAGCAGCACGGCCGCCGCCGCGCAGGGCAGCGTAATCTTTCGCCCCGGCAGGTGCCACAGCAGGCTCCACACGCCCGCCGCCGCCGCGCAGACCAGCCACAGCCGGGCCAGCGACGCCGGCAGGGCATAGCAGGTGACCGGGCAGCTGAGCGCCGCGCCGGCCAGCGCCGCGCCATATAGCCACGCCGCCAGAAAGCTGGGCCAGCTCCATCCCTGTTCTTTCATGAAGCCGTCTCCCCCTCCGCGCCGGTGATGTGATAGCGCCAGTCCGCATCCGGAAAGCTGCGCTCGGCCAGGCTGTACTCCGAATCAATCCGCGGCGTGCGCAGCAGGCGCTCAATCAGCGTGTCCAGCTCGCCGCTGCCGGAGACCGGCACCCGCTGCACCACGCCGCTTGCCGGCTCGAGATAGCGCACCTCGTGGCAGATGCCGCGCTCGAGCAGCCAGGTGCTCAGCCAGCACAGCCGGTCCAGCGTGCGGTCCTGCCAGTCCGGATCGCTGCGCAGGTCCAGCGTGACCAGCACCAGCCGCCGCACCGGCTGCTGCGGCTCGCGCACCACCAGGTCGCCGGTTTTGGCCGTCAGCTTCCAGTGGACGCTGTGCAGCGGGTCGCCGGGGCGATAAGCGCGCAGCTCGTGCTGCTCGGCAAAGCCGCCGCCCGGCTTGGCCTGCCAGCGCTGGTATTCCAGCGCCGCCAGATGCGGCGCCGGCGTGGGCGCCTCCGGCACGGGCCAGACAATCAGCTCGCGCTCAGGCGGCAGGGGCCGCGGCAGGCAGAACAGCCCCAGATAGTCATACACATGGCCATGCCCGAGCTGGCAGCGCAGCACGCCGCAGTGGCTGGTGTCCAGCGGCAGCTCCTGCGACTCGCGCAGCCACATGGGCACCGTGACGCTCTGCCCCGTGCCAAGGTGCTGCACCCGCAGGCTCAGCCGGCAGCGGGGCGAGGGCAGGCAGGCCGTGCGCCGCCCCAGGCGCAGAATGGCGGCGTTGCCCCGGGTACAGCGGGCCGTAGACTGCCAGTTCCAGCGCACGCGCGTGCCCAGCATGGCCGGCAGGCTGACCGCCAGCGACAGCCACGGCAGCAGCAGCATCAGCCAGAACAGATACCACGAGGCCCAGCCATAGTAAAAAATGTAAAACGCCAGCACCCCCAGCAGCGCCAGCAGATACAGCAGCCAGCGGCGGATCATGCCAGCTTGGGCGCGGGCACCTGACGCTGCAGCTGCTGCAGCACCTCGCGCGTGGTCAGGCCCTGGGCCTCGGCCTCGGGCGTCAGCAGCAGCCGGTGCGCCACCGTATAGGGCAGCACCGACTGCACGTCGGCCGGTACCGCATAGTCCCGCCCGTGGAGAAAGGCCACCGCCCGCGCCATGGCACAGACCGACAGTGTGGTACGTGGGCTGGCGCCGCGCAGCAGCATGGGGTGGCTGCGCGTGGCCTGCATCAGCGCCACCAGATAAGCCGCCACATCCTCGTGAACAAACACGTCGGCCACCGACCGCTGCAGCTGCAGCACCTCGTCCAGTGTCACCGCCTGGCGGACCCGGTCGAGGGGATTGCCGGCGCTGCGGGTCTGCAGCATCCGCAGCTCGTCCTTTGCCTCGGGATAGCCCACCGACAGACGGATGGCAAAGCGGTCCAGCTGCGAATCGGGCAGCAGCTGCGTCCCCGCCGCGCCGGTGGGGTTCTGCGTGGCAATGACCATAAAGGGCTGGGGGATGGGGTGGCTCACGCCATCCACGGTCACCTGCCCCTCCTCCATCGCCTCCAGCAGAGCCGACTGGGTGCGGCTGGTGGCGCGGTTGAGCTCGTCGGCCAGGAAGAGGTTGCACAGCACCGCGCCGGGCTGATAGCGCATCTGGCCGGTTTGCTTTTCATACATCGAATAGCCCGTGATGTCCGAGGGCAGCACGTCCGGCGTAAACTGTACGCGGCCATACTCCATGCCCATCGCCCGGGCAAAGGCCAGCGCAATCGTCGTTTTTCCCACGCCGGGCACGTCCTCGAGCAGGATGTGCCCCCCGGCCAGGAGCGTGGTCAGCACCCAGGCCAGCACGCGGTCCTTGCCCACCACGGCCTGCTTGACCTCGCTGAGGATACGGCTGCATTCATTCACGTAGGCTTCCTCCCATTTGTTCTGTTTCATTTCAGTATACCACTGAATCAGCGGCAGCGCAAGCCGCCGCTTTTCTGCCGTTTTCACAGTGCCGGATATGGACAGCGCCCCGCGGCATAAGCCGCGGGGCGCTGCGTTGTTCGGTTTTATGGCGTTTCGCCGCCGGACCCGTCCGCCGGTTCGGCTCCGGTCTGGGGCAGATAGCCGTCGCCCACGCGCTTTTCCACCCGGCGGGCCGCGCCCTGCAGGGCTTCATAGGTGGCGGCGTCCACCGCGTCGGCGGCCACAGCCAGGTATTTGTCCACCTGCAGCGGGATGTTGGTGATGCGGAAGTTTTCACCCGCGCCGTCATAGCTGGTGCAGACCGGCACAAAGCTGACCGAATCGAAGCTGACGCCGCCCTCGCCGTCCAACCGCAGGCCAATCTGGAGAATCAGGCTCTCCATCGTGCCCTCGCGGGTCATCAGGCTGTAGAAGTTGCCCAGCGACCAGGCCACCAGCCCCTGGCGGGTCTGCCCGTCGCTGCCGGTCACCTCGCGCAGCTCCACCGGGCCCACCACGTGGCTGTGGGAGCCGAGGATGACGTTCACCCCCGCCGAGAGCAGCGTGTCGGCAATTTCCTTCTGGCTGTCGCTGATTTCGGTCTCGTATTCGCTGCCCCAGTGGAGCATGCAGACAAGAATGTCCGCGCCCGCGTCCTTTGCCGCCTGGATATCGGACAGAATCTCCGACTTGCGGAAGCCGGTGTAGGCATAGTAATAGTCGTCGTAGAGCAGGTTGACGCTGTATTCATAGCCGTCGGGCAGGTACATGTTGTTCACGCCCTTGGTATAGGCCAGAAACGCCACCTTAACCCCGCCCACGTCGCGGATGACCGCGCCGCCGTTTACATTGCGGTCGGAGGCGTCGTAATAGGTGCCCACGGCGTCCATTCCCGCCTGCTGCACGTGCAGCAGCGTGGAATACAGGCCGTTGATGCCGTATTGGATGGAATAGGTATTGGCCGTGGAGAGCACGTCAAAGCCGGCGTCTGCCAGCGCCGCCGCCATCTCCGGCGGCGTGTTGAAGTCCGGCTTGCCCTCATAGGGGTTGCCGTCGGCAAAGGTGGTCTCCAGGTTGCCCACCGCCAGGTCGGCCGCGGACAGCACGTCCTTTACCTGGACAAACACCGGGGTGAAGTCATAGCCCGCGCCGGTGTCGGCGTCCTCCATCTGCTCGTCATAGCACATGATGTCGCCCACGGCGGCCAGGGTAATCACGCGGCCCTGCTCTTCGGCGGGCGCGGCACCGTTTTCCGGCTCGTCCCCGTCCCAGATCACCTCGGGCAGGACCTTCAGGTTGGCGGTGGACTTGATCGGCGACACCGCCTGCGGCTGGCGGGTGCAGCCGCGGACAATCAGCACCAGCAGCAGCACCAGCAGCAGCCCTCCGCCGCCAAAGACAATCCGCTGCTTGCGCACATGCGCCCGGCGGCGCTGCTCGTGGCGGCGGCGGCGTTCGCGCTCGCGGCGCATCTGCTGTTGATATTCGGATTCGGTCAGGTTTGCCATGCAGCGTACCTCCGTGTCAGTTCATAGAGATCAAAGATAGGGGTATTGTACTACAAATCCCGCCAAAGAACAACTGCTTTCACCCGAATTCGTGTTTCGTTCACAATTTTGGCTTTTTTTCCGCCCGCATCTGTGTTATACTGCCTGTGTCAGTCGGCTATGATTCTTCTGTTCCGGCTGGCTGGAAAGAGGTGCCGTATGCGTCGCAAACAACGATTGCCGATCATATTCGTTGCGGTTGGATTGGTTTTTCTGCTGGTCATTGCACTGACCAGCCTGGTGCTGTCCATTGTGGACTATGGCGCTTCATCCTCCGGCAGCGAGGACAGCGAGCCGTCGCTGGCGCTGCCCTATCAGCCGGGCGACTTTACCAACGCCGGCTCCGGCTGGATCAGCTATTCCCACGACGGGGTGGAGGCGCTGCACGGCGTGGACATCTCCGAGCACCAGGCCAACGTTGACTGGACAGCGCTGAAGCTGGCCGGGGCCGACTATGCCATGATCCGCGTGGGCTACCGCGGCTATACCGACGGCGGCCTGTTCGAAGACGCGCAGTTCCGCGCCAACGTGGCCGCGGCTCGGGCCGCAGGGCTGCAGGTGGGAGTCTATTTCTTTTCACAGGCCATCACCGAGGACGAGGCCCGCGACGAGGCGCGCTTTGTGCTCGAGTGCATCGACGGTCTGGATATCACCTGGCCCGTGGCCTTCGACTGGGAGACGGTGGCCGCCGGCGGGCGCACCGACCGGCTATCCGGCCGGGACATGACGGCCTGCGCCCTGGCCTTCTGCAATGCCATCCGCAGCGCCGGGTATACCCCCGCCATCTATGCCAACGTCAATCAGGGCCTGCTCTACTATGGCTATGCCGACAAGGCGCTGGACGAGGTGGTCTTCTGGCTGGCGGAATACGGCCAGGCGCCCAGCTTTGAGCACCCGTTTCAGATGTGGCAGTATGCCGACAGCGGCACGCTGCCCGGGGTGGACACCCCGGTGGATCTCAACCTGAGCTTTGTGGATTATGGCGCTGCCGCCGCAGAGACGAACAGCGGCGGCGATGCCGGCTGAACCGGACAAATTTTGTTCCTATGTGGAAAAAGGCCTTGCATTCCGCCCCGGGCTGTGCTATTATGATATTCGCTTTATAGCCGCCTGCTGCGCGGCATGATTTCTTTACAGTTGGGAGGGAATAGATCCATATGAACCCCTTGCTTGTGATTCTGACTGTCATCCAGGTGCTGACCGCCCTGTTTTTGATCGCTGTGGTTTTGCTGCAGTCCGGCAAAAGCGCCGGCCTGTCCGGCGCCATTGCCGGTGCAGCCGACACCTTCTTGTCCCGCAACAAGGCCAAGGGCCTTGACGCCAAGCTGGCCAAAAGCACCAAATGGGTTGCCGCGGCTTTTATCCTCGTCACGTTTGTGATGAATCTGGTCTGATTTTCAAATGGCAGACGGCAGGACGTTGGTTCTGCCGTCTGCTTTTTTCTCTTTTCGCTATGCAAACAGGACGGATTGTGCTATAATATTTTTTGATTGATTATAGTGGGGGAGGGATCGCCGTGCGGCGCAGGTGCTGGCTGCTGGGGCTGCTGATGCTGCTGTGTCTCAGCGGCTGCTATCTCAAAACCGGCGACGAGCTGTATTCCCTGCCCCAGCCGCCGGAAGACTATCTCGACCTGCAGACGGCGCTGAGCGCCTTTCTTGACAGCGGGGCCGAATATGCCGCGCCGGTTTCCGGCGCCAACCGGCAGAGCGTGCAGCTGGTCGATCTCAACGCCGACGGTGTGAAAGAGGCTGTCGCCTTCTTCCGTACAGCGGACGAGCGCCCGCTGAAGGTCTGCATTTTCAAAAAAGCGGCCGATGCCTATCAGCTCTGCGCCACCATCGACGGAGCGGGCCGGGCCATCGACTCGGTGGAATACCTCAACATCGACGGCCGGCCGGGTCTGGAAATCATTGTTGGCTGGCAGGTCAGCAGCTCCATCCAGCAATATCTGGGCGTGTACAACGTGGACAACTGGCACGTTACCGAGCTGATGAGCGCCGGTTACAGCGAATACTGCACCGTCGACCTGGATTCTGACGGGCAGAGCGAGCTGTTCCTGCTCAAGGGCGACGCCGAGGGCCGCACCGGCGTGGCGCAGCTGTACCGCTACGACGGTTCGCAGATGGAAAAAGAGCCGGACGTGGCCATGAGTGTGGGCATCGAAAACTATCGCCGGATGCTCACCGGCTTTCTCGAGCCGAACGTAATGGCCGTGTTTGTGGCCAGCAGCTATGAACAAAGCGGCATTGTCACCGACATTTTCGTCCTGCAGGACGGCCTGTTTTACAACGCCTCCGCCTCGCCCGACGGCTCCGGCCTGTCGGCGCAGACGGTGCGCAACTACTTTATCTATGCCGACGACATCGACGGCGACGGCCTGATCGAGCTGCCGCAGCCGGTGCAGCTGCCCCCCGCCCGCGAGGGCGACAGCGACAGCTTCTGGGTGATCAACTGGCGCAACCTCCCGCTCGACGGCGAGCCGGTGCAGAAGCTGCTGACCTATCACAACTATGCTGCCGGCTGGTATCTCGAGCTGCCGGAGCAGTGGCGCGACGAGCTGACCGTCTATCGCACCGAGGGAAATGCGGGCTGGATTTACACCTTTGCCCGGCGGAACGGCCCGGACGAAGAGCCGACGCCGGTGCTGCACATCAGCCCCATCAGCGGCTCGGGCGCCAAGCTGGGCGGCGGCTGGTTTGTCCTCGGCTCGGTGTCCGACGTGACCTATGCCGCGCTGATCACACCTGAGGGCGCCGCGTGGGACCGGCAGCTGACCGCCTCCGCGCTGACCGAGCGCTTTCACACCATCCGGTATGACTGGAGCACCAGCGAGGGCTGAGCCCTTTCCTGACGACAAGGAGGTCTTTTCTTGAAGAAGGTATTGATCCTGGAGGATGAGGTGTCCATCCGCAGCTTTGTGGTCATCAACCTGCAGCGCGCCGGATACGAGGCCATCGAGGCCGGCACCGGCGCCGAGGCGCTGGCGCAGCTGCAGCAGCATCCGGACATCGGCGTGGCCATCCTGGACATTATGCTGCCCGACACCGACGGGTTTGAGGTCTGCCGCACCATCCGCGCCACCAACAAGCAGATCGGCATCATCATGCTCACCGCCCGCACCCAGGAGATGGACAAGGTGACCGGCCTGATGACCGGCGCGGATGACTATGTGACCAAGCCTTTCTCCCCTGCCGAGCTGACCGCCCGCATCGACGCGCTCTACCGCCGCCTGGGCGGCGAAACGGCCACCGAGCAGACGCAGATTGCCCAGGGGCCGTTTCTGCTCAACACCCGCAACCGCACCCTGGAGAAGAACGGCCAGCGGATCAAGCTGACCCAGGTGGAGTATTCCATCATGAAGCTGTTTATGTCCAACCCGGGGCGCGCCCTCTCCCGCGAGGAGATTCTCTCCACCATTTGGGGGCGCAACTATGACGGTGAGCTGAAGATCGTCGATGTGAACATCCGCCGCCTGCGGATCAAAATCGAGGACGACACCGCCAATCCCACCTATCTGACCACAGTCTGGGGCTTTGGCTATAAATGGGGCGCCTGAGGGTCCGGCGGGACCGGCCCGCAAAGCGGCACGGCGCGCTGACCGGCATCCGCCAGCGCTGGGCCGTAAACGCGCTCAGCGTGGTGATGGTGGTCATTCTGGTGTGCTTTTCCGCCTTTACCGTGGGCATGATCGGCTATTACTACTCCAACCTGCAGTCCAGCCTGGAGGCCAAGGCCCGCACCGCCACCGACTTTTTCGGCAGCTATGTGTCCCAGAGCTACACCGAATACTATCTCAGCGTGTATCAATACGCGCAGAAGTTTGAGGAAAAGGACACGCTGGAGCTGCAATTCATCAACACGGGCGGGTCCATCGTCTCCTCGTCCTTCGGCCTGACAGCCGGCATGAGCCCCGGCACCAGCGACATACGCGAGGCCATGGACAGCCGGCAGATCCGCGTGTTCTCCGGCCGCGACCCCAGCACCAACGAGCGCATCATGGCCGTGTCCAGCCCGATGGTCTATTCCAACGGTGAGCTGGTGGGCGTCCTGCGCTTTGTCACCAGCCTGAAGATTGTCGACCGGCAGATTCTCAACGCCGTGCTGGCCGCGTTGGCGCTGGCCTTTGTGGTGCTGATGCTGGTGGTGTTCTCCAGCCGGTATTTCATCCACACCATCGTCGATCCGGTGGCCGAAATCAGCGCCACTGCCAAGCGGATTGCCGCCGGCAGCTATGGCGTGCAGATTCAAAAGTCCTTCGACGACGAAATCGGCGAGCTGGCCGACACCATCAACGACATGTCGATCAAGATCGCCCAGTCTGAAAAGATGCAATCCGAATTTGTCAGCTCGGTTTCCCACGAGCTGCGCACGCCGCTGACGGCCATTGCCGGCTGGAGCGAGACGCTGCTGGCCGGCGAGCAGCTGGACGAGCAGACGGCCCGCGGCATCCGCACCATCCTCAGCGAGGCGCGGCGCCTGACCACCCTGGTGGAGGAGCTGCTGGAATTTACCCGCCTGCAGGACGGGCGCATGACGCTCTCAGTCGAGCAGACCGACATCCGCGCCGTGTTTGAGGACACGGTGTTCATGTACGGCAGCCGCCTGCGCCAGGAGGGCATCCAGCTGGAATATGAGGACAGCGAGGCCGACATCCCCGAGCTGCCCTGCGACGGGGCGCGGATGAAGCAGGTGTTTCTGAACCTGCTGGACAACGCCGTCAAGCACGGCGGCGACGGCGGCCGCATCGACGCCTCCACCGGGTTGGAGCCGGGCTTTGTGGTGATCCGCATCCGCGACTATGGCCCCGGCGTGCCCGAGGACGAGCTGCCGCTGATCAAAAAGAAATTCTACAAAGGGAACAGCAAGTCCCGCGGCTCCGGCATCGGCCTGGCCGTCTGCGACGAGATTGTTTCCCTGCATGCCGGCACGCTGACCATTGCCAACGCGCCCACCGGCGGCTGCGAGGCAACCATCCGCCTGCCGCTGTAACAGAAAAAAGGAGACCCTGCATGAGCAATCAATCAGAAAAAATTCGCACCACCATCGGCGGTCAGGCGCTGATCGAGGGGATTTATATGCGCGGGCCGCAGAAGCAGGCGGTTGTCGTGCGCACGGCCGACGGCCTGACGGAAAAGGTCGAGGCGCTGAAGCTGATCAAGGACCGGCATCCCATTCTGGGCTGGCCGCTGATTCGCGGCGTGGTCAATTTCGGCTCGTCGATGGTCTGCGGCGTGAAGGCGCTGATGTATTCGGCTTCGTTCGTCCCGGAGGATCAGCAGGAGCAGCCCGGCAAGTTTGAGCAGTGGCTCTCGCGCCGCGTCTCGTCCGAGGTGCTGGAGAAAATCATGATCTATTTTGCGGCCGTGGTGGGCGTCTGCTTCTCCATTGCACTGTTTATGCTGCTGCCCACCTTTCTGGTGGGGCTGATCGGACCCATCCACGACAACCACGTGCTGCGCAACCTGCTGGAGGGCTGCGTGAAGATTGCGCTGCTGGTGGGCTATATGGCCCTGATCAGCCGCATGAACGACATGAAGCGCGTGTTTGCATATCACGGCGCCGAGCACAAGACCATCCGCTGCTATGAGATGGGTCTGCCGCTGACCGTGGACAACGTCCGCACCCAGACGCGCAAGCACCCCCGCTGCGGCACCAGCTTTCTCTTTGTGGTGCTGTTCATCAGTATTCTGGTCGGCTCCGTGATCCAGTCCTCCAATACGCTCATCCGCATGCTGCTGCACCTGGCGCTGCTGCCGGTGGTGGTGGCCATCAGTTATGAGTTCAACCGCCTGGTGGGCCGCTATGACAACGCGCTCACCCGTGTGCTCACCGCGCCTGGCATGGCGCTGCAGAGCTTTACCACCCGCGAGCCGGACGACTCCATGATCGAGGTCGGCATTGCCGCCGTCAAGCTGGTCCTGCCGGAAAAGGAGGGCGATGACCGGTGGTAACGGCCCCCGAAACCTTTCAGCAGGTGTTCCGGGAGATGTGCCGCGTGCTAGAGCCGCAGGAGGGCGACCAGGCCGTGTTTGTCTCGCGGCAGCTGCTGATGCGTGCCAGCGGCAAGTCGGCCACTTCGCTGCTGCGCGACATGCGCCAGCCGCTGCCGGAGCACCTGGATAAAAAGCTGGCCGGGATGGTTTACCGCATCATGCAGGGCGAACCGCTGGCCTATGTGCTGGGCCAGTGGGATTTTTACGGCATGACCTTTCTGGTCACGCCCGACACGCTCATCCCCCGCGACGACACTACAGCCGTGGTCGATCTGGCCGTGAAGCGGCTGAAGCTCTATCCCCAGCACCGGCCAAGGGTGCTGGATCTCTGCTGCGGCACCGGCTGCATCGGCATTGCCCTGGCCTCGCAGGTGCCCGACGCCCGCGTGACCTGCGGCGACATCTCCATGGATGCGCTGGCCGTGTGCAAGCGCAATATCCAGCGTCTGGGCTATGCCGGGCGGGTCAATGCCCTGCAGATGGACGCGAAAAAGCCGCCCGACAGCTTTTTCGGCCTGTATGACCTGGTGATCAGCAACCCGCCCTATGTCACCGACCAGGAAATGACCCAGCTGGACGCCTCGGTGCGCAACTGGGAGCCGCATCTTGCCCTGGAGGGCGGCGCCGACGGGCTGGACTTCTACCGGGAGATCATTCGAAACTTTACCGACCGCATCCACCCCGGCGGCTATCTCGCCTTTGAATTCGGCATGGGACAGGGGCCCGCCGTGGAAAAGCTACTGCTGGACGCCGGCTATACGATCGAGCAGTGGGCCGATGACAGCGGCGGCATCCAACGCGCGGTGATTGCCCGCCACGGCGAGCCGGAGCGCGACGAGGCCGGGCGGATCGTCCCCCACAGCCAGTCCTGAATATCGGACACGAAGGAATGTACAATACTGGTTAATAACATCCCGCCGCGGCGGGAGAAGAGGTGTACATATGGAGAAGAAAAAGCCCTATGAGGCTCCCTCGGTTGCGGCCGACCGCGCCAAGGCGCTGGAAACCGCACTGGCACAGATTGAAAAGAACTTTGGCAAGGGCGCCGTCATGCGCCTGGGTGACAAGCCCGAGATGATTGTCGACGCCATCCCCACCGGCTCGCTGGCACTGGATGCCGCGCTGGGCATCGGCGGCGTGCCCCGCGGCCGCATCATCGAGATTTATGGTCCCGAATCCTCCGGCAAAACCACGCTGGCGCTGCACATTGTCGCCTCAGCCCAGAAGATGGGCGGCGAGGCCGCCTTTGTCGACGCCGAGCATGCGCTGGATCCGGAGTATGCCGCCGCGCTGGGCGTAAACATCGACACCATGCTGGTCTCGCAGCCGGACACCGGCGAGCAGGCGCTGGAGATCACCGACGCGCTGGTGCGCTCGGGCGCAGTGGACGTGGTCGTGGTCGACTCCGTTGCCGCGCTGACGCCCCGGGCTGAGATCGAGGGCGACATGGGCGACAGCTTTATGGGCCTGCACGCCCGGCTGATGTCCCAGGCGCTGCGCAAGCTGGCCGGCTCGATTTCCAAGACCAACTGCGTGGTGGTGTTCATCAACCAGATCCGCAACAAGATCGGCGTGATCTATGGCAACCCTGAGACCACCACCGGCGGCAATGCGCTGAAGTTTTATGCCTCGGTTCGCATCGACGTGCGCCGGATTGAGGGCATCAAGGTGGGCACCGAATTTGTGGGCAACCGCACGCGCGCCAAGATCGTGAAGAACAAGGTGGCCCCCCCGTTCAAGGAGGCCGTGTTCGACATCATGTACGGCGAGGGCATCAGCCGCTATGGCGAGCTGGTGGACCTGGGCGCCGAGCTGGACATCATCCGCAAGTCCGGCAGCTGGTTTTCCATCGGCGACGAGCGCATCGGCCAGGGCCGCGACAACGCGCGCCAGTATCTGATCGACCACCCCGACGTGGCCGACCAGGTGGAGGCCGGCATCCGCGCCAACTTTGACAAGCTGCAGGGCATTGCAAAGAAGAAGACGCCGGCTGCGGCGCAGCCGGCGTCCAAGGGCGTGGACGTCAGCGCCGAGGACTTTGATGAAGCTTAAGTCCCTGGGGCCGATTGCCGGCGACAGCAGCCGCTGCAAGCTGGTGTTTGACGACGGCACGGTGATCAAGACTCTGACCTCTGTTGCCGCCGGGCACGGACTGTATCCCGGCATCGTGCTGGAGGGCGCAGCCTGGCAGGCGTTTCTGGACGACGTGGAGGCAGCCGGCGCCCGGCTGCGGGCAGTGCGGATTGTCTCCGCCGCCGCCGTGTCGGAGAAGGAGCTGCGCCGCCGCCTGGTGCGCAAGGGCGAAAGCCAGCAGAACGCCGACGCGGCCGCCGACTGGCTGAAGGACATCGGCGCGCTGGACGACGGCGAGCTGGCAGGGCGCATTGCCCGCCGGGCCGCCGCCAAGGGCTACGGCAGGGCGCGCATCCGCCAGGAGCTGGCGCAGAAGGGCGTGCCGAAGGAATTCTGGGACGCGGCGCTGGACGCCCTGCCGGAGCCGGACCGCGCCATCGACCAATTTATCGAGCAAAAGCTCCGGGGCGGCCGCCCCGACCAGGCGCAGCAGCAAAAGCTGATCGACGCCCTGCGCCGCCGCGGCCACAGCTGGGGCGACATCCGGGCCGCCCTCACGCGCTATGAGCTGGCGCTGGAGGACGAGGGCTGGAACAACGAGGATGACGAGTCAGAACTGTAAGTTCACAGGAGGAAGCAACTATGGCGAAAACCATTGGCATTGTCTCGCTGGGCTGTGCCAAAAACCAGGTCAACGCGGAGCAGATGCTCTATCTGCTGGACGCGGCCGGCTATGAAATCACCACCCAGGTCGAGGACGTGGACGTGGTCATTGTCAACACCTGCGGCTTTATCGAAAGCGCCAAGAGCGAGGCCATCAACCAGATCCTCGAGCTGGCTGCGCTGAAGGCCGAGGGAAAGATCGGCAAAATTCTCGTGACCGGCTGCCTGCCAGAGCGCTATCGCACCGAGCTGCTGAAAGAGCTGCCCGAGGTGGACGGCGTGCTGGGCACCGGCAGCTATGGCGACGTGGTCGAGGCGGTGGACGCCCTCTTTGCCGGCGAAAAGCCCGCCTTCTTCGGCGACATCGACGCACCGGAGGCCGATTGCAGCCGCGTGCTGACCACACCGGACTATTATGCCTATCTGAAAATTGCCGAGGGCTGCGACAACCACTGCGCCTATTGCGTGATTCCCTCCCTGCGCGGCCATTATCGCTCGCGCCCCATGGAAAAGCTGCTGGAGGAGGCACAGACTCTGGCGGACAACGGCGTGAAAGAGCTGATCGTCATCGCCCAGGACACCTCGCGCTATGGCATCGACCTGTACGGCAAGCGCTCGCTGGCCGAGCTGCTGCGCCGTCTGTGTCAGATTGACGGGCTGCGCTGGATCCGCATCCACTATCTCTATCCCGACGAGATTACCGACGAGCTGATCGACGTCATTGCGGGCGAGGACAAGATTGTCAAATACCTCGACATTCCCATCCAACACGTCAACGACGACATTCTGCGCCGGATGAACCGCCGCGGCAACAAAGCCTGGCTGGAGGAGCTGTTCACCATGCTGCGCGCCCGCATCCCCGGCGTGGTGATCCGCACCAGCCTGATCGCCGGCCTGCCCGGCGAGGGCGAGGCGGAATTTGCCGAGCTGTGCGACTTTTTGCGGGAGTACCGGCTGGAGCGGGTGGGCGTGTTCGTCTACTCCCCGGAGGAGGGGACCCCCGCCGCCG
>CACXCV010000129.1 GCA_902766215.1 Oscillospiraceae bacterium | reverse complement strand
GGCAACACCAAGGCGCAGTATAAGCTGCTGGCCTATGACAAGCAGAAGCTGGACCTGTACTACTACGACGGCGACGAAGAAGAGTACTTCATGAACATGAGCGACAGCTATGACGAGGACATCGACTCCTGGAGCGACTATTACAAGGTCTGCGACGAAAACCTGAAAAACGACCTCGAGGACGAGGTGGGCTATGACTGCGAGGTCACGGTGAAGGTCACCAAGGAGAAAAACGTTTCCGTGGACAACTATCTGGACGACGACGAGTACTGGCTGGACTGGCTGGAGGAAGCGGCCGAGTTTGACCGCGACCGGATCTCCGCCGTGAAAGAGGTCACCGTCAAGGTCCGTCTCAAGGGCGAGGACGACATCCAGCGCGAGACGCTCCACCTGATGCTGGTCAAGGTCGGCGGCGGCTGGAAGGTCATCAACGTCAGCTACGACTGAGGCTGACCGGCGCGGCGGCCATCAGGCTGCCGCAGGTGCGGCGGCGGGCCGGGGCGAGGTCCACGGCCCCTGCCACAGGTCATAAAACTGATACACCCGGCCGCCGATGGCCAGATAGTGCAGGTCCAGCGCCTCGTCCCCGGCCAGTTCATAGGGGGCGAGAAAGCGCCGGCTGCCGTCCGGCTCCAGCGCACAGCGCGAGAGACAGCATTCGGCGCCGCCGGGCAGCCGCAGCTCCAGCCGCGTGGGCGAGGCAAGCAGCTGCGGCTCCCGGGACAGGCGGCGCAGCAGCGCCGCCGCGTCCAGGCCATATGGCTCTAAAATCTGCTGCAATTTGGTCAGTTCGCGGTTCATGGGCAATTCATCCTTTCGCAGTCCCTGCTGCCGGTCTGAGCCAAGCATACAACAAAGCAAGTCCGATAAACAGGACTTGCTTTGCTGCTTATGTGCCGGCGCGCCGTGCGGACGGAAAACAAAACAGGAGAGCCGGTCGGCTCTCCTGTTTTTTCGCATCCTTACTGAACGGCGATGACTTCGCGGCCATTGTACTTACCGCAGGCCTTGCAGGCGCGGTGAGGCATACGGTATGCTCCGCACTCGCACTTGACGAGCCCGGGGACCTCCAGCTTCCAGTGGGAGCTGCGGCGCTTGTCGCGTCTTGCCTTGGACACTTTTCTCTTCGGAACGGCCATGATGACACCTCCTTGATGTGATTCAGAGCGGATAAAAGCTCTTAGTCTGGTTTTTCCTTTTTTAACAGCTGCGCCAGCGCAGCCAAACGGGGATCGGATTCCTTGACGCAGCCGCAGGGCCCGTCGTTGAGATTCTTCCCGCAGGTGGGGCACAGCCCAGCGCAATCCTCGCGGCACAGCAGCTGCATATCCAGCCCGAACAGAAACGACGTGAGGATAATCTCGTCCAGGTCGGCACAGTCATCCTCCAGCAGGAAGGTCCATTCGTCCTCCTCCTTTGCCACCTCGGTGGTGAGCACCGCGTGCAGGGGAACGGAATAAGGCCGCTCGAAGGGACGGGCGCAGCGGTCGCACACGCAGTGCAGCGTGGTGTGTGCCTCGCCGGTCAGCTCGAGCACGCCCTGTGACCCGCCCACGTTGCGCACCACGCCAGAGGCCGCAACCGGCTCGCTGACGGGGCGCTGGGCACCGATGACCATTTCGTGCAGGTCCAGCGTGTCCTCGAAGGGAACCGAGCCGGGCGCTTCGATGATTTTGTTCAGCCGCAGCAGCACCAGCTCCACCTCCGAAGGAAATGCTCAAAGTCATGCCCGATTATTATACCGGAATCACAACTTGATGTCAATGATAATTTCGAACTTTTGAAAGAAAAATCATACTTTTCGGATGCGGACGCTATTTGGATGCGCATCTGCATACCGGGCACAAGATATGGGGCTGCTGCGTTTATGCTGCGTCGCCTGCCAGCTCCGGGCCGGATACAAGCCCCAGGAACTGAGCAAGGGTCTGATCGCCGCCCTCCATGAGGCAGGACAGGGCGCCATAGGTCAGCTGGGCGGCGATGCCGCGGGTCAGGGTCTGGGTTTCGCTCAGACCCCCGGCTGCGGCCAGGCCCAGCGGCGCGGCAAAGTCCAGCGCCTGCGCCCACTGGAAATGTACCCCTTCGTCATAACCCAGGGCGCGGTAGCACAGCGTCAGATAGCTGCGCACGTCACAGTCGTCGTCGGGGGCAAAGTGTTCGCTGTCCACGCCGGCCACCAGGCCGTTCTGCCAGGCATAGGCCACATAGGGCTCGGCCCAGCCGGGCACGTCGTCAAAGGGCGACTGGGCCGAGCTGAGAAAGGCCGACTCCTCCTGCGCCAGCAGGCGCAGCAGCAGCACCACCGCCTCGGCCCGGGTCAGCGTCTCCTCCAGCGCCAGGTCGGGCGTGCCGTCGGGCAGCGTGCCCTGCCCCTTCAGCAGACCCAGCTCATACAGCTGCCAGGCGGCAGCCTCGGCATCGGGTGTAACGGACGTGGCGCCCTCCGGGGTCTGCTCCGGCTGGCCGGACGCCAGTTGGGCAAAGCCATAGTCCAGCAGGGCCGTCATCTCCTGGGCGCGGACACTGCTGTTGGACGCGCCCAGCAGCACCACGATCACGCGCTTGCCGTCCCGCTGGGCGGTGCCCACCAGGCACTTGCCTGCGGCGGTGGTCGAGCCGGTCTTCAGCCCGTCAGCGCCCTCATAGGCGGCGCTGCAGCCAGGCAGCAGGCAGTTGGTGCAGCCATACCAGTGGCCGCCGAACTTGATGGCCCGCTGCTTGGTATAGTCCAGCACCTGGGGAAAGCGGCGGATCAGCATCTGGCTCAGCAGCGCCAGGCTGAGCGGGGTAATCTGGTTGTCGTCCGCCAGACCATAGCAGTCGGTAAAGCTGCCCTCCAGCCCCAGCTCCGCCATGGTGTCGTTCATCCTGCGGACAAAGGCCTCCTCCGACCCGCTGACCATCTC
>CACXCV010000128.1 GCA_902766215.1 Oscillospiraceae bacterium | reverse complement strand
TGGACCTTTTTCGGGCATTTGGCGGGATGACGGCAGTTTTCCTTTCCTCGGCGCTGCTGCATGGCTTCGCCTGGAGCGCGGTCAAGTATTTTTCCTGCTTTTTAATGGTCTACATCGTCTCCAATATCCGAATCTCGCAAAGAGCGGCACGCCTGGCCGGGCTTGCGGTTCTGGCGCTGGGGACGGCGGTGCTTGTCATTTATGATTATGGGTCCAAGCTGTCGGGCTGGAACGGCAACAGCATTGCCATGATCGGGCTGTTCAGCTACCTCCTGTTTGCGGCCGCTTTCTGGGACGAACGGGCGCCCGGGCGCAGGCTGCTGCTGCTTCTGGCCGGCTGCGCCGAATTCTGGCTGATCCTCCCCACAGACTCCCGCTCCTGTCAGGCGGCGCTGCTGATTATGGGGCTGCTGCTCCTGCTGCGCACGTGTCCCGGCTTTCTCCGCTCCCCGCGGCGGATGCTTTTCGCGCTGCTGCTCCCGCTGGCGGTTGCCGCGGTTTCCGCGCTGCTGTCCAGCAGCGGCCAGGCCGGGCGGCTGGACGCCTGGAGCAGCCGTACGTTCCACAAGCCGATTTTCAACGGGCGGGACGAGACCTGGCGCATGGGCTTTCAGATGCTCTGGCAGCACCCGCTGCTTGGAAACGGAAACATCGACACCCTGCGCTGGCACAATGCCGCGCTGGCCTGCCTTGTCAGCTTTGGAAGCCTGGGATATGCGTTTTGGATTGCCGGCCTGTATGGCCTGCTCAAGCGCGGCAGAGCGTACCTGGAGGACCCGGTTGTCCGCGGCTGCATGATTTCCTTTCTGCTGATGCACTGGCAGCAGGCGGTCGAGCTGGGCATGATGACGCAAAACCCCAACCTGCTGATCTATCTGCCCCTTGGCCTGATGCTGGGCAGAATCCGCAGCCTGAAAGGATATGGCGCATGAACGGTCCGGAGGTTTCCATCCTTGTCCCGGTTTACAACGCAAAGGAGTATCTTGTGCGCTGCGTGGACTCGATTGCGGCCCAGACGCTGCCAAGCTGGGAGCTGCTGCTGATCGACGATGGCTCGACGGACGGCAGCGGCGCCCTGTGCGATGCCTGCGCCGGGCGGGACGGGCGCATCCGCGTGATCCATCAGGAAAACGCTGGGGTCAGCGCGGCCCGCAATGCGGGGCTGGCCGCGGCCCGGGGCAGGTATGTGGGGTTTGTGGATGCGGACGACTGGATAGAGCCGGGGATGTTTCAGGCGCTGTACTGCGCCGCGGAGCGCAGCCGGTGCGACGCCGCCATGTGTGACGCCGTCACGGTGGATTCCCGTGGCCGCACAGAGCCGGACACGATCAGCCGGCTTCCCGCGGGCCGCGTCCTTGACAGGGCGGATTTTACTCCGGCGCTGCTGCGGGAGATGGCCGGCTCGGTCTGCCGGTGCCTGTATCGGGCGGCGCTGCTTGAGGCGCACGCAATCCGGTTTCCGCAGGGCGTCAAGTTCTCGGAGGACCGGGTGTTCAATCTTCTGGCCTTTGGCTATGCAGACCGGGTTGTATATTGCAAAGCGGCGTATTACAACCGGTTTGTCAATGCGGAAAGCGCGGTGCATCGCTTTCACGCGGACTATTTTGCGGCGTGCCTGGCGGCGTCTGAGCAAATCAGGGAGGCCATTCGGCTGGCCTGGGGCGATGAGGAGGCATATCAGCGGGCCTATCTGAGCCAGCTGATTGCCGGGGCGTATGGCGCGGTCTGCAATTATTACTATCGGACGTCTCCGCTGACCGGTGCGGCGCGGCGCGCTGCCGTGAGGGCGCTCTGCGAAAACAACGCGCTGCGTGCCGCCATTGTGCGTGCGGGCGATACCAGTCTGCGCGCCAGACTGCTGCTGCACGGCAGCGCTGCGGCGCTGGCGCTGTATGCCCGGCTGGTAAACTGGAAACATGGGAGGTAACGCACATGGCAACCCGTCTGAACCGGCTGCTGCGCTGGCCGATCAACCAAAGAAACCGCAGGGCGCTGCGCGTGCGCAGCGTCTCCGTGCTGTCCAGCAACTGCAACGGCGCGTGTATCTGCCACGACCTGGGGCTGCCGTTTCAGTCGCCGTTTGTCAACCTGTGGATGACGCCGGCTGATTTTATCGAGTTTCTGCGCCGGCCGAGGGCGTACCTTGCAATGCCGCTGGCTTTTTTCACGCCGGACGGGGCAGGCTGCCCGGCGGCAAAGCTTGGCGGATTGACAATCTGGTTTGCGCACTATGCTTCGGAGGAGGAAGCGGCGGCCGCGTGGAGCAGACGCGCGGCCCGCATCCAATGGGACGCGCTGTATGTGCTCATGACAGACCGGGATGGCTGCACCTATGAGGACCTGCGGGCGTTTGACGCCCTGCCGTATGAGCATAAGGCGGTGTTCACCCACCGCCCCTATCCGGAGATTCGCGCGGCGGTTTATATTCCGGGCTTTGAAGCCGCGCCGTGCGTCGGCGTGTGCAGCGAGTATCAGAACAGCCATACGGGGCGGAAGTGGTACGACGCCTTTGATTACGTAGCCTGGCTGAACGGAGGGACCTGAGCATGCCGAAAATCAGCGTGATCATGCCGGCCCGCAATGCGGAACAGTACATCTGCGAGGCAATTGACAGCATTCTGGGCCAGACCTTTGCAGATTTTGAGTTTTTGATCCTGGACGACGGCTCTGCGGACGCAACTGCGGAGATCGTTCGGCGCTATCGGGATGAGAGAATCCGGTTCTATCCCAATGGGCGCAATATGGGCGTGGCGGCCACGCTGAACCGCGGTCTGGCGCTGGCAGGCGGAGAATATATCGCCCGCATGGATGCCGATGACATTTCCCTCCCGGAACGCTTGGAAAAGCAAGCGGCCTATCTGGACGCCCATCGGGACGTTGCGGTGCTGGGAAGCGATCTGGAGGTATTCTGCGGCTCCGGTTTGGCGGAGCGCCGCGTACTTTCTCACGAGCCGGACAAGCTCAGGGAGGACCTGTTTTTCTCCTGCGGCATTGCCCACCCGTCTGTCATGATGCGAAGGGACGTCATTCTGGCTCTGGGCGGCTATGACCCGGCTTATAACGGGCTGGAGGACTATGAGCTGTGGTGCAGGGTGGCGGAAAAGCACGAAATCGCGGTCCTGCCGGAGGTGCTGTTCCGCTATCGGGTACACGGCGGCCAGGTGACGCAGAATCCGTCGCCGCAATGGATGGAGCGGATGAACAATCTGAAGCGGCGCCAGATATCCAGGCTTTCACTGAGGGCAGCGCAGGCGGAGTTTGAGGCGTATACGGCCTATTGCACCTCGCGGCTCCCGAAGACCGCCGCCGCCATCGCCGCCCTGGGCCGCTTTTTTGAAAAGGCAGCCGCCGCGAACGCAGGCGTGCGGTATTACCGCCAGGATTATCTGGCGGCGGACTTTCAGGCGGTGATGCTGACCCTGGCCGCCGCCCTGCCGCCGGATGCACAGAGGCAGCTGTGCGCGGAGAGCAGCTGGCTTTCCCCGGGCATGCTGAGACGCGCGAGAGTCAAGGCCGTTCTGAAACGGCGATTGGGCAGAAAATGACTATGAAATCGAACATGGCTATGACATCGATCATTGTTCCCGTTTACAACATAAAAAGCTATCTGCCGCGGTGTGTTGAAAGCCTGCTGGCGCAGTCGGATCCGGATTTCGAGGTCATCCTTGTGGACGACGGCTCGGCGGACGGCAGCGGGGCGCTGTGCGACGCATACGCGGCGCGGGACAGCCGGTTCCGCGCGGTGCATAAGGCCAACGGCGGCCTGTCCTCCGCGCGGAACGCGGGGCTGGACGCCGCGCGGGGGGAATACATTCTGTTTCTGGACGGAGACGACTATCTCGCGCCGGACGCCGTTCGAAGCCTGAACGCGATTGCCGCCGCAGCCGGCGCGTTTGACTTCATCCAGTTCCGCTATGCGGAAACGGACGGAAGCTGGCAGCCCGGCGCACGGCAGGAACCCAACGTGCGGATCTGCACGGACGTGCGGGAGATGTTTGCCTATCTTTATCAGACTGGCGGCGCGGCGGCGTCTGCCTGTACCAAGCTCTACCGCGCCGCGCTGTTCCGCGGGCTTCGGTTTCGCGAGGGAATTGCGCACGAGGACGAGCAGCTGCTGAACAGCCTGCTGCCGCGCTGCCGCAGGGTGGTTTATACCGACCTGACCCTGTACGGCTATGTGATGCGCAGCGGCAGCATCACCCACGACGCCTTTAACCGGCATAAGCTGGATGTGCTGCCCGTCATGGATGAGCGGGTCGCTGTGCTGCAGGAGCTGGGCTATGCCGAGTTTGTCCGGCCCACACAGCGCAGGCAGTTTATCACCGCGGCCATGCTCTATTGCCAGGCGCGGCGCGCGCACGACGGCGCGGCCTCGGACTGCCTCCGGGCAAAGCTGAGGGCGCTGGCGGCGATCCCGGGCCTTGCCCCTGGCGGACAGTACTCGCTCCTTTATTATTTGACAAAGCTGACGCCGCAGGCGGCAGAGCTGTATTATGCAGCCCGCCGGGTCTGCGGGAAATCCTGAAGCAGAGGGACGCCCTATGGAGAGATTTCAAACCGTAATAACCCCCAAGAACCGGCTGCTGGACCTGCACCTTGGCGAGCTGTGGCGCTATCGGGATCTGGTGCTGCTGTTTATCCGCCGGACGTTTGTGTCGCAGTATAAGCAGACGATTCTCGGTCCGGCGTGGGCCGTCATCCAGCCGCTTTTCATGACGGTGGTCTTCACGCTGGTCTTCGGCAACATTGCGGGTCTTGCCGCCGACGGGGTCCCGCCGTTTGTGTTCTATCTGTCGGCAATGATCCTGTGGACCTATTTTTCAACCTGCCTGACGCAGACGGCGAACACCTTTGTTTCCAACAGCAGCGTGATGGGAAAGGTTTATTTTCCCCGCATTGTCATGCCGGTTTCAACGGTGGCCTCGGGCCTGATCATGCTGGCGATTCAATATGTGTTTTTGCTGGCGTTTGTAATCTGGTATTGGATACAGGGCGCGGCCGCGCCCAATCTGCTTGTGCTGATGACGCCGCTGCTGGTGCTGCAGCTGGCCATGCTCTCGCTCGGCTGCGGGATCATCATCTCGGCCCTGACGACCCGGTACCGCGACCTGGCCATGCTGGTCGGCTTTGGCCTGCAGCTGTGGATGTATGCCACGCCGGTTGCCTATGACATGTTTAAGCTGGCGCCCTTTGCGCCCGGCGGCAGGTGGCACACGCTGTACATGCTCAACCCCGTCACGCCCATCGTAAACGTGTTTCGATATGGCTATCTGGGGATCGGCACGATCGAGTGGCAGTTCTATGCCGCCGGCTGGGGCATGACGCTGCTGCTGCTGCTGCTCGGCCTGATTCTGTTCAGCAAAGTGGAAAAGACTTTTATGGATACGGTGTAACGATGGGTGAGACAATCATTAAAATCGACCATGTGTCAAAGCAATACCGCCTGGGCGCCATCGGCGGCGGAACGCTGAAGGGGGATCTGCAGTCCGCCTGGGCGCGCTGGCGCGGCAGGGAGGACCCCAACGGACAGATCGGTCAGGCTGCGCGCAGCGTCAACGTACGCTTTCTTGCGCTGGACGACGTCTCCTTCGAGGTGAAACAGGGAGAGACCCTGGGCATCATCGGCCACAACGGGGCGGGAAAATCGACGCTGCTCAAGCTCCTCTCCCGCGTGACGGCGCCAACGAAGGGAACCATTAGCTATAACGGCCGCATTACGTCGATGCTCGAGGTGGGCACCGGGTTTCACCCGGAACTGACCGGGCGTGAAAATGTCTATCTGAACGGTGCGATTCTTGGCATGACAAAGGCTGAAATTGACCGGAAGTTTGACCAGATTGTTTCCTTCGCCGAGATGGAACAGTTTATCGACACGCCGGTCAAGCGCTATTCCAGCGGCATGTATGTCAAGCTGGCGTTTGCCGTGGCGGCGCATCTGGACAGCGAAATCCTGGTCATGGACGAGGTGCTGGCCGTCGGCGATATGAAATTTCAGCAAAAGTGCCTTGGGCGCATGGGAGACGCCGCCAATCAGGAGGGGCGCACCGTGCTCTATGTCAGCCACAACATGAACACCATCCGCCAGCTATGCACGCGGTGCATCGTGCTGGATCACGGAAG
>CACXCV010000127.1 GCA_902766215.1 Oscillospiraceae bacterium | reverse complement strand
GCCCTGGATGTCGGTGAAGGTACGCCATTCGCCGGTCTCCTTGTCGGAGATCAGGCCGCAGGAAATGCCGGCCACGGGCCGCTTGATGGGCACGCCCGCGTCCATCAGTGCCAGCGTGCTGCCGCAGATGGAGGCCTGCGAGGTGGAACCGTTGGAGGAGAGAACCTCGGACACTACACGGATGGCATAGGGGAAGTCCTCCACGCTGGGGATCACGGGCAGCAGAGCCTTTTCGGCCAGTGCGCCATGGCCCACCTCGCGGCGGGAGGTGGAGCGGCTGCCCCGGGCCTCGCCGGTGGAGAAGGACGGGAAGTTATAGTGGTGCATATAGCGCTTGGTGTCTTCCTCGAAGATGGTATCCAGCTTCTGCGCCATGCTCAGGGTTGCCAGCGTGGCCACGCTGAGCACCTGGGTCTGGCCGCGGGTGAACAGGCCGGATCCATGCACCCGGGGCAGCACGCCAACCTCGGCCGACAGGGGGCGGATCTCGTCCATGGCGCGGCCATCGACACGCTTGCCGGCCAGCAGCCACTTTTTGACGACCTTCTTCTGCATCTTGTAGAGGCAGACCTCGATATGCTGGTCATAATCCTCATACTTGTCGGCAAACTTCTCGGCAAAGTCCAGCCGCACGTCGGCCAGGCGCGCCTCGCGGATGTTCTTGTCCGGGGTGTCCAGGCAGTATTCGATCTTTTCCAGACCGTAGTCCATCAGATCGTTGAGCATGTCATAGTTGACAGCCGCTTTTTCAAAGGTGAACTTGGGCTTGCCGATGGCGGCAACGATCTCGTTGATAAAGGCAACAATCTGCTGGTTGGTCTCGTGGGCCAGCTTGATGCCGCCCAGCAGAATGTTCTCGGGGATCTCGTCGGCCTCGGTCTCGATCATAACCACCTTCTCCGCGGTGGAGGTGATGGTAATGAACATCTTGGAGGCAGCCTTTTCCTCGCTGGAGGGGTTGATGATATACTCGCCGTCCACATAGGCGACCTGGGTGGTAGCCATGGGGCCATTCCAGGGGATGTCGGAATACGCCACGGAGATGAACGCGCCCAGCGAAGCCACAACCTCGACCGAGTTGTCATAGTCGTTGGCCAGCACGGTGCAGGTGATCACCACGTCGTTGCGCAGGTCGTCGTCAAAGAAGGGACGCATCGGGCGGTCGATCAGGCGGGAGAGCAGCGTACCCTTTTCAGAGGGACGGCCCTCGCGGCGCAGATAGGCGCCGGGGATGCGGCCAACGGAATAGATCCGCTCTTCCACATCGACGGTCAGGGGAAAATAGTCAATGCCGCTCTTGGGGGCCGAGGACGCCACGGCCGTCACCAGCACAACGGTGTCGCCATAGCGGCACAGGCACTCGCCGTTGCACAGCTCGGCGACCTTACCGGTCTCCACGGTGAAGGGGCGGCCGCCAATCTCCGTTTCGAAGATGTGGTGGTTCGGATACTGCTTATGTGTGATCATAACAAACCTCCTGTGTGTCATATGCCCGGGAGGTTTCGCACTTGAAGCTGTCGCGGCGCAGCCGCTGCGCGCGGCGATACCTTCAACTGCAAAACGGCCCGGAAGAAATGGATAATCGGATGCGGACAGTGCAAATGGGCGGCCGTGACCGGCCGCCCACTGTGTCTCTTACTTGCGGATACCCAGCTTGGCGATGATGGCGCGGTAACGGTTGACGTCCTTCTTGGCAAGGTAGTCCAGCAGCTTTCTGCGCTTACCAACCATCTTCAGCAGGCCGCGGCGGCTGTGATTGTCGTGGCTGTGCACGCGCAGGTGCTCGGTCAGGTCGTTGATGCGGGCCGTCAGAATGGCGATCTGCACCTCGGGCGAGCCGGTGTCGTTCTCGTGGGTCTTGTTGGCCTCGATAATGGCCGTTTTCTGCTCTTTGAGCATCATGGAAAATTCCACCTTTCAATATGAGTCCCACATGCCCAGTGCCAGGCTGGCGGAAGGCTGCCGCAGCAGCCGGTACCCCGGCACCGCGCGATGGGGTCGTGGGCAAACGATGCCCATCCGGGTTTGGATTATAGCATATACGCCGCCAAAAGTAAAGGGAAACCTTTGTTTTTTGGCAGAATTTATTCCGTCACCTGGATCATCCCATCCGGCGCGGCCAGCACCACCGCGGCATAGTCCAGCTGATAGCCGCTGGCATCCACCAGCGCCGCAATGGCGTTCTGATACGCCTCGCGGCGCATGTCGTCCTCGACCGTCTGCATCCAGACCGGCGTATCGCCCCGCGCGGAGAAGTACATGATATGATACCCATAACTCGTCTTCACAATACCTGTATCGCCGGGCTGCCGCTGGGAATCAAAGCACCAGTCGTTGAATTCGGTGACCATCTGCCCGGGCTGCACGCCGGAATAAAGCCCGCCATTGTTCTGCGAGCCGGGGTCCTGGGAATACTGGGCAGCCAGCTCGGCAAAGTTCTCCTCGGTGGGGTCCTCGTCCCACTGCGCCAGCAGCGCCTCCGCCTGGGCCAGCGCCGCATCCCAGTCGTCGTCCTGGGGCATAATCAGCACATGGCGCACGTCCACGGGGCAGGTGTCGTCCTGCGCCAGGCCGTTTTCGGCATAGCCGCCCTCGTCGTAATAGGCCGCAATCTCCTCCTGCGAGAACCGGAAGCCGCTGTAGAGCGTCTGCGCATAGGACGCGGCCAGCATCGAATGCTCATAGTAGGTGCGGAAGCTCTCTTCTTCGGCCGCCGGGCCATAGGACGCCCGCAGGTAGGCGGTAAAGTCATCATAGCCGTTGCTCTGCGCCGCGTCCTTCATGCCCTGCCAGGTCTGCTCGAGATAGCCTGTCTCGTCCTCCGTCATGGCATAGCCCGTCCGCTCCGCCTCGCCAACCAGCGCATAGGTCTCACGCAGCGTGCTCTGGGCGCTGTCCAGCAGATAGTCCTGCCAGGTATAGCTGCTGTCGCTGGCGTTGACCAGCTGCTGGTCCAGCGGCTGGGTGGGATTCATCCTCTGATAGAGATTGGTCCCATAGGCGTTGAGCAGATAGTAATACGCACCCCAGTAATAATAATTGATCTCGCGGTTGTTCAGGGCCGTGCTGCCATAGCTGCCCACCACCGCGTCCATGGCCCCCTCGGGCACCAGAGCCGGGCTGGCATAGCTGGTCACGGGGTATCTGGGCGTGATATCCGTGCCGGCAGACGGCTCCTGCGCCTGATCCGCCGCAGAATCGCCCGCGGGCTGGCTTGCGTCCGCCGCCGGCTGGTTGGCCGCCGGCTCCTTCCCCGAGGGGATCGCCCGCCAGATCAGAACCAGCGCCACAACCGCCACCGCGGCCACCGCCAGCAGCGCGGCCAGGGCCGGGAGAATCGACTTTTTCTTTTCGGGCGGCTGCGGCTCAGCCGGCTGCTCCGGCTCGGCCGGCGCCTGGGGCTCCATCGGCTCGTCCGGCTGCTCCAGCAGCTCGCCGCACTGGATGCAGACGCGGCTTTCATCGGCGTTTTCCGCGCCGCAATGGATACATTTCAAATCAATCAGCTCCTTTTCGCCCTATGGTACCACACTCTTCTCCGAAACGCAAGCGCCAAAGCCTGATACAGCAAACGGGCGGCTGCATCGCAGCCGCCCGCCGTCGGTCTGGTTGGGTCAGCCCCCAAGCTCGGGACTGTCCACCAGAATGTTGTCGGTCCCATGGGCCTCAAATTCGTTGATATACTCGTCCATCCGGGACATCAGCTCGTCATAGTTCTCTTTTGAGATCGGCTGATAGTCCATGTCGCGCCGGGCCAGCTCCTCGGCCAGAATCTCAAAGAAGACCGTGTCCTCATAGTCCATGATCGCCTCGTGAATGCCGCCGTCGCTGAAGGCCTTGGATGGCACATCCTCGCCATCCCACACCTCTGTCAGGCTGGCCAGCGGCGTCCCCTTGCACAGGCCAAACAGCTTGCTCTCTACCTCGTCATAGTCGGTAAAGCGGTCGTCCCCCCGGGCCGAATTGAGAATCCAGTTTCCGATGTATACCATATCCAGCAGCCTGCGAAACTGTTTGTCAGTCAGTTCGATCTTCATGCGCGCAGCCCCCTTTCCGTGGCGGTGTCTCTGCTGCTCTTATTATATCGCAGCGGTCTGGGAATTTCCACTGTTAATTTCTCCGAAAGCTGTCGAACAGATCAGGAAAATAATGCTTGTTTTATTGCTTGAAATGGCATATAGTATATAGAAGCATGTCTCGAAAAGGGGTTATACAATACTATGAACAAGTTGACTGTGTGCGTTCTCTTTGGCGGCGTATCGCCGGAACACGAGGTTTCTCTGCGCAGCGCAGAGACGGTGCTGAGCCATCTTGATCCCGAAAAATATCAGATTCTTCCCGTGGGCATCACCCGCAGCGGGCATTGGATGCTCTACGGCTCGGACGACTACAGTGCGCTGCCCTCCGGCAAATGGGAGCAGTGCCCGCAGAACCAGCCCGCCATTCTCTCCCCAGCCCGGGGACAGGGTCTGCTGGTCGAGACCGACGACGGATTTTACACCGAGCCGGTGGGCTGCGTAGTGCCTGTGCTCCACGGCGCCAACGGCGAGGATGGCGCCATGCAGGGCCTGATGCAGCTGGCCGGAATCCCCTGCGTCGGGTCGGGCGTGGCCGCCTCTGCCGCCGCCATGGACAAAACGATGACCAAGCTGGTGGCCGACAAGCTGGGCATCCGCCAGGCGGCCTGGCAGCTGGTCACCGCAAGCGAGCTGAAAAAGCACCCCGAAGCCGTGCTGGACCGGCTGGAGCAGCAGCCCTATCCGCGCTTTGTCAAGCCGGCGGGCACCGGCTCGTCGGTGGGCGTGTCGAAGGTCACGTGCCGCAGCGAACTGCTGGCTGCGCTGGAGCTGGCCGCTGCCTATGATCCCAAGGTGCTGGTGGAGGAGGCCATCACCGGCCGCGAGGTAGAGGTCGGCGTGCTGGGCAACGAGACACCGGCGGCCTCGGTCTGCGGCGAGATCGACGCCGGAGCCGAATTCTATGACTATGACACGAAGTATATCACCGACACGGCCACAACGCACATCCCCGCCCGCATCAGTGACGAGTCGGCCGAGCAGGTGCGCGACCTGGCGGTCCAGATCTACCGGGCGCTGGGCTGCCTGGGCCTGTCGCGGGTGGACTTTTTCGTGCAGCCCGACGGGACGCCCGTATTCAACGAAATCAACACCCTGCCGGGCTTTACCTCCATCTCGATGTATCCCAAGCTGTTCGAAGCCAGTGGCCTGCCCATCGAGGCGCTGCTGGACCAGCTGATCGAATATGCCATTGACGAACGAAAGTGAGCGCATCGCAATGCCAACGACAAAAGACGTCATTATCTCCGTGCTGGGCACGCAGAAATACGACGGGCAGGACGACGTCAACCGCGTCGAGCTGATCACCGACGGCACGCTGACCCACGACGGGGACAAATATCGAATCAGCTACCTTGAAAGCGAGATGACCGGCCTGGAGGGGACGCAGACCACCTTTGAAATCGAGCGCCAGCGCATTACCCTCACCCGCACCGGCGCGGTGAACAGCCAGATGATTTTTGAAGAGGGCCGCCGGCACGAGTCACTGTATGATGTGGGTTTTGGTGCGCTGCTGATCGGCGTTCGTGCGCGCAAGGTGCAGTCCAGCCTGGACGAGCACGGCGGCAAGTTCCGCATGGAGTATACCATCCAAGTCGACAACGACGTGTCCGCGGTCAACCGCTATGAGGTCACCGTGCGCGAAGCATAAGCGCTGTCCCAACGCCGTCTAAAAGGCCGGCCGCTGCATTGCGGCCGGCCTTTTCTTCGTCTTTTGTCCGCCCGCGCCGGGCAGCAGGCAGGCGGCATATCTGTTTGGCCGCTGCCGGGCAGCTCCCCTGCGCAGCCGGGGATGGAAAAACGGCCTGAGCCAATGTGGCTCAGGCCGTTTAATCAGGCAGAAATTACTCGCCGACCTCGGTAACGACGCCGGAACCGACCGTGCGGCCACCCTCGCGGATAGCGAAGCGGAGGCCCGGCTCGATGGCGATCGGGGTGATCAGCTCGACGCTCATGACGACGTTGTCGCCAGGCATGCACATCTCAACGCCCTCCGGCAGGGTGATGATGCCGGTCACGTCGGTGGTGCGGAAATAGAACTGCGGACGATAGTTGTTGAAGAACGGGGTGTGACGGCCGCCTTCTTCCTTGGACAGGACGTAAACCTGACCCTTGAACTTGGTGTGCGGATGGAT
>CACXCV010000126.1 GCA_902766215.1 Oscillospiraceae bacterium | reverse complement strand
TGCCAAAGCCCATCAGCTGAACACGGTCGCCTTCCTTCAGCGCGTTGGTAATGGCGTCCAGCGTGGCGGTCAGCATTGCATCGGTGTCCTTTTTGCTCATGCCGCAGCGGGCAGAGACGGCAGAAATCAGTTCCTGCTTGTTCATAAGTGTAGCAGCTCCTTTATCAAGTTCTTCGTTTTGGTGTGTGTGAAATTATACTCTGCATCGGCACAGCTGTCAAGGAAAAAAACCGAAAAGCTTACGTTTCCGGACAAATTTGAATATCAATCGTGCCGTTGCTGGTTTCTGCGCGCAGATTGCGGCTCCCGCCGCTGCGGTCGGTGAGGTTGTTGCGGCTGTTTGTGGTTGCGGCGTGGATGGTAAAGTCCTCCTCGTAGCCATACAGCGTGCCCTGGATGGAAGCATTGGAGGTTTCAAACTCCAGGGATGCAATCGCGCTGTCCAGGCCGTCAAATTCGATCAGTCCGTTGGTGGTCTGCATGTACAGCGTCTGGCAGGCCGCGTCGGAGAGGGAAAGACCGCCGTTGCTGGTGCGCATGACCAGCGATCCGCCGGCCCGAATCCGCTCGAAGGACAGGCTGGCGTTGCTGGACTCGGCCAGAATTTCGCCCGTGGCCGCAACGTCCTGCAGCGCAATGGAGCCGTTGGACGTGACAAGCAGCAGGGACTGCGCGCTAGTCAAGCCAGAGACTTCGATGCGGTCGTTGGAGGTGCGCAGCTCCAGTGCGCCGGCATAGTCCGGCGGCAGATAGAGCCGCAGCACTGGGATGGTGCTGTCATAGAGCGAAAGGAGCGTGTCATACCACCGGCGGTCGTCCTGGCTGCGGACGGTCAGCACGCCGTCCTCCAGTGTCAGCGAATAGCTCTGATGGTGCCCCTCGTAGTAGTGTACGCGCACGTCGGAGGTGGTCAGGGGGAGCACCTCGATGGCGCGGTCCTGATCCTCGACGACGATGCTGCGAATCTCGGAAAGGGCAAACTGCTGCTCACGCTCGGCATAGCCCAGGCGTTCGCTGGAGCTGAAATATCGCAGCGCTGCAAAACCCAGCGCCAGCACGGCGGCCAGCGTGACCAGAATGAGAATGCCCCAGGGCTTCTTTCCGGCGGGTTCCTCCGGGCGAATCTCCTTTTTGGGCGCGGGGACGGGCGTGCGACGGGGCCGTGCGGTCATCTGCGGCTCGAAAGGGTTGCCGCTCCGGCTGCCGCGGGCGGATGGCTCTGCGCCGGGCAGCTGGCCGATGCGCGCCCTGGCGGCGCAGGCGTCCGGCGGGCCAAGCTGCCTGATGGCCTCGGCTTCGGATACGCCCGAAGCAGTCTGCTGCGCCAGATAGTCGGAATAGGCGAACAGAATCCGGTCGCGCTCGCTGGTGGGCAGATCGTCCAGCTTGCGCCGCAGACTGTCCATAAATTGTACTTTATTCATTTTCATCACCGGCCCTATGATATCGGATTGCGGCGGTGCTGTCAAGCGTGCCGAAGCCGCGGCAGGGGAAGGAAACAGGGTTTGGATGAAAAAGCACTTGTACTTTCTGTTAAAATGCGTTAGAATTAAACTACCGCGAGTATGGTCTCTGCATTTGCCGGGATCTGAAGGAGGTTTTCGCATGTTGATAATCAGCAATGAAAAAGGCAATGTTTCGATTGATTCCGCTGTGTTTACGCGCATTGCGGGACTTGCCGCCACCAACTGCTTCGGCGTGAAGGGCATGGCGGTCCGATCGGTCACAGATGGCCTGGTGCATCTGCTGCGCAAAGAGGCGCTGTCCAAGGGCGTGCTGGTCACCCCGCACAGCAATGGCAGTGTGACCATCGACCTGCATATTATCGTCGATCAGGGCGTCAATCTCAATGCGCTGGGCGAGTCCATCATCAAAGAGGTCAAGTATGTCGTGAACAGCCAGACTGGAGTAACAGTACAGGCCGTCAACGTATTTGTCGATTCGGTTTCCATCGGCTAAAAGACAGAGACGGGGCCGCTGGCTCCGGTTGGAGGTGTAAGTATGAGGCAGACCATGGACGGCGCGGCATTTCGCGCCATGCTGCTCAGCGCAGCAGCCTCTATCGAAAATCACAAGCAGGAAGTAAATGAACTGAACGTATTTCCCGTGCCCGACGGCGACACGGGCACCAATATGAGTCTCACCATCGGCGCCGCGGCCAACGAGCTGCGGCAGAAGGCCAACGATGCCACGCCGCTGGGCGTGGTGGCCGAGATGACGTCCGGCGCGCTGCTGCGCGGCGCGCGCGGCAACAGCGGCGTGATTCTCTCGCGCATCTTCGCGGGTATCGCCCGCGGACTCGAG
>CACXCV010000125.1 GCA_902766215.1 Oscillospiraceae bacterium | reverse complement strand
TTCAAAGGCCCCGTCCAGCGAAAAGGCATACTCCCGCACGGCCGGATTGGCGGTGCTGCCCTCGCTGCCATAGTAATTGCCGTTCTTTGCTCCCTGAAAGGTCATGGCCTGTCCGCCCAACTTGGCGGCGATGGCGCTGCCGCCGGTCAGGCCGGCATAGTCCTCGGTGTGATTTGACCGCGAGTCCGCGTAGGGCATGGAGGCCCAGGGAATATAGCCCCAGAGCTGCATCAGCAGCGTCGCCTGCGTATATTTCCCTTCCAGCGCGAGGGTTTTTACAATGCTCAGGTCAAAAATGTCCTCCTGCTCTACCACTGGCGCGGCGGACGAGCCGGTAACCAGCCGGCTGCCCAGACCCACGCGGGTGGGGTGGCGCACCCATCTGCCGCCGGTATAGGTGCCGGCCTCTGCCGCAGTGGCCATCTTGTTGATGAAGATGGCCTTCAGCTCGCCGGTGAAGCTGTCGGCGAAATAGGAGGGGGCCACCATGCGGAACAGGGTTTCGTTGGTCTGCAGCAGATTGGCCGTCAGGTCGTGCCGCAGGGCCTCCAGCTGGGTGTTGACGGTGTTGACATATCCGTCAATGCTCTGGTGGTCGGCGTTAAAGTCGCCCATCAGAACATAGTCGTCCTCTTCCCACAGATGAAGGCCAAGGTTTGTCGTTTGTGTCGCCATATTGCGCTCCTTTCCAGAGGGAGGTGTCCCTCTGGTTTTCATTATAGAGGCTTTCTTGAAAATGTCAAGATATATGACATATAATATAGCAACAAATAGAAAACGTCTATAATATTGACCGCCCCAACAACGGACGTTTTTGTTTCGACAAGATGAGAATCTTTCTTGACCGGCCCGCTGAGAATGTGATATGATATAAAGGAAATAGTTTGAGTGTTATGAAATGAGCGGCGTTGGACGGATCGCTGTATGAGGAGTGCGAGTGGCAATGAGCGTGTTCGACATCATTACACTGTTTGGCGGTTTGGCGTTTTTTCTCTTTGGCATGAACCTGATGGGCTCGGCGCTGGAAAAGCTGGCTGGCGGCCGGCTGAAGCTGGTGCTGCGCAATATGACCAGCACGCCCCTGCGCGGCTTTCTGCTGGGCACGGCGGTCACTGCCGTCATCCAGTCCAGCTCGGCCACCACGGTCATGCTGGTGGGCTTTGTCAACTCGGGCCTGATGTCGCTGGAGCAGTCCGCCGGCGTCACCCTGGGCGCCAACCTGGGCGCGGTGGCCACGTTCTGGCTGCTGAGCCTGTCCGGCATCCACGGCACCAGCGTGCTGGTGCAGCTGTGCAAGCCCGAGACGTTCACGCCGGTACTGGCCTTTGTCGGCATCCTGCTCTATATGTTCCAGAAAAACCCCCGGCGCAAGGATGTGGGCATGGCGCTGCTGGGCTTTGCCGTGCTGATGTTCGGCATGGACGTCATGTCCGGCTCGGCGTCCGGCCTGCGCGATCTGCCGGGCTTTACCCGCCTGCTCACGCTGTTCTCCAACCCGGTGCTGGGCGTGCTGGCCGGCACCATCATCACGGCGATCATTCAGTCCAGCGCCGCCTCGGTGGGTATTCTCCAGGCCGTGTCGCTGACCTGCACCGTCACCTATGCCAGCGTGGTCCCCGTTGCCATGGGGCAGAACATCGGCACCTGCATCAGCGCGCTGATCTCCTGCGCCGGCACCTCGCGCAACGCCAAGCGGACGGCGCTGCTGCACCTGTTTTTCAACATTCTGTCCATGCTGCTGCTGCTGCCCATCTACTGGCTGCTGGACCATTTCATCCATTTCCCCTTTACCGCACAGGCGGCCACGCCGCTGGGCATTGCCATTGTCCACACGGTGTACAAGCTGGTCTCCGTGGCGATTTTCCTGCCCCTGTCCGGCTGGCTGGTCAAGCTGACGCAGCTGGTGCTGCCCGACGGCAAAAAGGACAAGACCATCCTCTTTGACGACCGCCTGCTGGCCACACCCACCGTGGCAGTGGCCCGCTGCCACGAGGTTACCCTCGCCATGGCGGAAAACGCAGCCGAGTCGATCAGCATGGCCTATGGCGAGCTGGTCGAATTTCACAACTCCATTGCCGTCAAGGTGCGCGAAATGGAAGAGCAGGTCGATGAATATGAGGATCACCTGGGCACCTATCTGGTCAAGCTCTCGGCCCAGGCCATGAGCGAAACCGACAGCGCCGAGACCAACCGGCTGCTGCACATCATCGGCGATTTCGAGCGCATTAGCGACCACGCGGTGAACATTCTCGAGTCGGCCGAGGAGGTGCGCGACAAAAAGCTGCGCTTTTCCGACCAGGCCAGGAAGGAGCTGGCCGTGATGCACAACGCCGTGGAGGAGATCCTGCGCCTGTCGGTCGAAGCCTTCCGGGACAACGACCTGACCAAGGCCACCATGGTCGAGCCGCTGGAGCAGGTGATCGATGGCCTGCGCGACACGCTCAAGCGCCGCCACATCGAGCGCCTGCAGCGCGGCGAATGCACCATCGAGCTGGGCTTTGTCCTCACCGACCTGCTGACCAACTTCGAGCGCGTGAGCGACCATTGCTCCAACATTGCCGGCTGCCTGCTGGAGATGGCCCACGAGGACATGGACATCCACGCCTATCTGCGCCAGGTCCGTGCCAGCGACGGGTCAGAATACAACAATTATTACGATTATTTCCTCAGCAAATACACGGTTGCATAAACCGGACCGGGGCTGTCCCAAACCCGCACAGGGCCTGGACAGCCCGGTTGTTGTTTTGCTGCGCAAAAATGTGATCAAAGCGCCTGCCGGGCTGCCGGCGGGCGCTTTTGAATATCAGCCACAGATTGTCAGCATGGCTTGCAATGCGGAGAAAGATATCATATAGTAACGATCAGATAACAAATCGAATAGACTGGAGGGCTATCGATGTACAAACATGTAGACTATTCGGCAATCCGCGGTTTTAACTACACGCAGAGCGATGTGTGGACCGATGCGTATTTCTGGGAGAACTATCGCCACGACATCGTCGAGCGTGACATGGGCTATGCCCAGCGGCTCAACCTGAACAGTGCGCGTATTTTCCTGACCTATTCCAGCTATCTCAAGGACAAAGAGGGCTTTCTGGCCAACGTCAGGGACTTTGTCCAGACGGCCTGGAAGCACGGCATCTCCACCAGCCCCATCGTGTACCACGGCCTGCGCTTCCACCCGGACGATCTGGTGATGCGCCGCCCGCCGGTGACGGAGGACGGGATGTTCCCCCTGTCGAAAACCGTGCAGGATCCCTCCTGCTGGCGCCTGGCCGAGCAGTATTTCGACGACCTCTATCAGGCCATCGGCCAGGAGCCGGGCCTGCTGTTCTGGGACATTTCCAACGAGCCGGGCTATATGCAGAACTTTGTCACCTGGTATGACACCGAGCCGGACTATATCCAGACCTTCCGCACCCGGCCGGAGGACATGGTGGAGTTCCGCCGCCGCCAGGAGCTGACCTGGGCGCTGATCCGCCACCTGTGCCGCTATGTCAAGGCCCGCGACCCTGAGCACGACATCGGCGTGGGCAACTGCTTCATCTGGGACACCGAGGCCAGCGGCACGGCCGAGCTGGTGGACGTGATCATTTTCCATGACTATTCCGCTACCCGCGGCAGAATGCGCCTGGTGTATGACATGGCCAAGGCTCTGGGCGAAAAGTATCACAAGCCGGTGCTGAACAACGAGACCTGCTGCCTCTGCCGCGCCAACCCCTATGACATGACGCTGGAGATGTGCGCCGAGTATGGCTTTGGCTGGTATGTGTTCGAGCTGATGATCGGCGCCGACGGCTGGAACCGCGTGCATGGCATCTGCTATCCCGACGGCACCGTCCGCGACCCGGCCGTGGTGTCGGCGCTGTTCGGCTTCTACCGCAACCGCGGCGAGAACATCGTGCAGGCGGATGTCAACCAGGAGGATGCCGTGACCGACCTGACCCGCCGCGTGACGATGCTGATGGAGGGCACGCGCCAGAACCGCCGCCTGGATCACAGCGGCGACGCAGCCGAGCTGCTGGAGCTGTGCGAATACGCCGCCAACCTGCTGGAGGCCGGCGAGCTGACGCCCATGCACTATCCGCCCACGGCCCGCGTGGCGGCCTATCGCCGGCAGGCAAACCCCAACGTGGAAGAGATCAAGGACTGGCTCTTTGCCATGCTGACCACGCTGCGCCAGGCCTGCCACCTGGTCTGAGCGGCAAAGCCAACGCATAAAATCATACAGGGCCGGCGCCTTTTGGGCGCCGGCCCCGCTGCTTGTCCCGGGGGCTGTCGAAGGGCCTGCCGGCGGTTATTCGTCCAGCGGATTACCCTGTTTGTCAAACCAGCGCGCCCCGTTGGTGAGGATATAGTCCTCGCCGGAGAGAATCGCCTGGCAAAAGTCCTGCCCCGATTTCAGCCGCCGCCGGAAAGCCACGCCGCCGCCGAAGAGATCGGTGCTGTGGATGTCCGACCCGGCCGTGGTGGGAAAGCCGTGCCCGCGGGCATAGGCAATGGCCCGGGCGTCATAGGCTGGGTCGTTGTGGGCCGCGGAGCGGGGGTTGGAGTGGCAGGCATTGACAATCTCCACGCCGTCCACCAGGCCGGGGAAGAGGCGTGTGCGGGGGATATACGGCTCCTCGCGGTAGGGATGGGCGTGGATCACCATGCCGCCGCCCTCGTGGACCATCTGATATTGCTCGGCGACGCCGCGGGCAATCACTTCCTCCATGTCGGGCCGGCCGAAGGGAAGCTCGGCCCGCAGCGCGGGGTGTGCCTTCATCCATTCGGGGCTCAGCCCGTGGATCAGAAACTCGGTGCCCGCAAAGCCGGACTCCCAGCCGAAGAACACGTCCAGACCAATGGCCTCGCCGCACTGCCGCGCGTCGTAATAGCCCTGGCAGAAGCCATCAACCCAGTCCTCCCAGGGCAGCGAACGGTCAATGGCGCAGTTGCCGCCCCAGTGGTGATCGGTCACAATGATGCCGGCGTAGCCATAGGCTTTGCAGGCCTCGGCCATCTCCGCGCCGGAGGCACGGGCGCAGCGGCTGGCCTGCCGGGTGTGCAGGTGCGTTTCGTACAGATAGGGATATGCGGGGTGCAGCATAAGGATTCTTCCTTTCCCGTGCTTTTTTACACTCATTATACCATCCGGCACGAAAAAAACAACGGGTTTGACGCCTCGTTTTTCACGGCGGCGCTTGACAAACGCCGGGTCAGGAACTACCATAAAAGAGTCGCCATGCGGCAAGAATATACCCAAGAACAAGTGAGGTGAGCGGCTTGGACGCAGGTAAACCTGGCGGTACCATCGGGCGAAGACGCCTGTGTCCGCCGCGGCACGGGGGCTGAGCCCGCAGGTTCGCCTTTTTGTTTCCCAACAAACGAAAAGGAGGGCGAAACCCATGGCAGAAGTGACTATGACCCTGCAAAAAACCGTGGAAAAGCTCTTTGCCGAGCAGAAATACGCCACGGTGCGCGATATTCTGACCACGATGAACGCCGCCGACGTGGCGGCGCTGTTCCAGCTGCTGGACACCGACCGGCTGCCGGTGCTGTTCCGGCTGCTGCCCAAGGAGCTGGCGGCCGAAACCTTTGTCGAGATGGAGCCGGAGGAGCAGGAGATGCTCATCCGCGGCTTCTCCGACACGGAGCTGAGCGCCGTGATCAACGAGCTGTATGTCGATGATGCGGTGGACCTGGTCGAGGAGATGCCGGCCAACGTGGTGCGCCGGATCCTGGCCCAGGCCGACCCGGACATGCGCCAGCAGATCAACGAGCTGCTGCAATATCCCGAGGACTCGGCCGGCTCCATCATGACCACCGAATATGTCTCCCTGCGGCCGGAGATGCGCGTGGAGGAGGCCATTGCCCGCATCCGCGCCACTGGCGTGGACAAGGAGACGATCTACACCTGCTATGTCACCGAGGGGCGCTTTCTGCGCGGCATTGTGACGGCCAAGGCGCTGCTGTTGTCCGATGGACAGACAAAGATCAGCGACCTGATGGAAGACCATGTCATCTCCGTGCGCACCACCACCGACCAGGAGGAGGTTGCGCTGCTGCTGCGCAAATATGGCTTTCTGGCCCTGCCGGTGGTGGACAACGAGGAGCGCCTGGTGGGCATTGTCACCGTGGATGACGCCATGGACGTCATTCAGGAGGAGGCCACCGAGGACATCGAAATCATGGCGGCTATGACGCCGTCGGAAAAGCCTTATCTGCGCACTTCGGTGTGGGACATCTTCCTGCACCGCATCCCGTGGCTGCTGCTGCTGATGATCAGCGCCACCTTTACCGGCATTATCATCACCAATTTTGAAACTGCGCTTGCCGCGCAGGTGGCGCTGGTGGGCTTTATCCCCATGCTGATGGACACCGGCGGCAACTCCGGCAGCCAGGCCAGCGTAACGGTCATCCGCGGCCTGTCGCTGCAGGAGATCTCCTTCCGCGACCTGCCGCGCGTGCTGTGGAAAGAGGCGCGTGTGTCGGTGCTCTGCGGCGTGGTGCTGGCGGCGGCCTGCTTTGCCAAGATCATGCTTGTCGGCCGGCTGCTGATGGGCAACGCCGACATCACCCTGCTGGTGGCGCTCACGGTGTGCCTGACCCTGTGCCTGACGGTGCTGGCAGCCAAGTGCATCGGCTGCGTGTTGCCCATGCTGGCCCAGCGGGCGGGCTTTGACCCGGCCGTAATGGCCAACCCGGCCATTACCACCGTGGTGGATGCGCTGAGCCTGCTGGCCTATTTCACCGTGGCCACGGCGCTGCTGGGGCTGTAACGCCCCATAATTAACCGCATCATAACCAGATAATCGATATTTGTGAAGAATGACCGGCGGAGACAGGGGGGAATCCCTGCTTTCCGCCGGTTTTTCTACTTGTCAAATACGGACAACGGGGTATAATTAAGGATGGCTGCGTCCACTGGAGAGCGGCGATGCGGCTGAATTAGATAACTTAAACAAGGAGGGCTTGAGATGGAGCAATTTCAGGTGACCGGCATGAGCTGCGCGGCCTGCAGCGCCCATGTCGAGCGGGCGGTGCGCGGCGTGCCCGGCGTGACCGACGTGGCCGTCAGCCTTTTGACCAACAGCATGCAGGTGGAATACGGCCCGCCTGCCACGGCGGAGCAGATTGTCGCGGCGGTGGAGGCGGCGGGCTATGGTGCATCGCCTGGCCTGGGCGACGACGCGCTGGAGGACACCGAAACGCCCCGGCTCAAGCGCCGGCTGATTGCCAGCCTGTGCTTTCTGGTCCCGCTGATGTACCTCACCATGGGCCACATGGTGGGCCTGCCGCTGCCGCCGTTTCTCGACGGACATGAAAACGCCTTCTGGTTCGCGCTGGCGCAGCTGGTGCTCACGCTGCCGGTGGTGTATATCAACCGCGCCTTTTTCCTCAGCGGCGTCAAGGGGCTGGTCAGCCGCGCCCCGGGCATGGACGCCCTGGTCAGCCTGGGCGCCGGCGCGGCCGTGCTCTATGGCCTGTTTGCCATGGGCCAGATTGCCTGGGGCCTGCACACCGGCGACATGGACCGCGTGATGGAATACCGCCACGACCTCTATTTCGAGTCGGCAGCCATGATTCTCACGCTGATCACCGTGGGCAAGCTGCTGGAGGCCTACAGCAAAGGCCGCACCACCAGCGCCCTGAAGGGTCTGATGGATCTGGCACCGCAGACGGCCACCCTGGTGCGCGATGGGGTGGAGTCCACGGTTCCGGTGGATCAGGTGCAGCAGGGCGACCTGGTGCTGGTGCGCCCGGGCGAGAGCATCCCGGTGGACGGCGAGGTGGTCGAGGGCAGCTCTGCCGTGAACGAGGCGGCCCTCACCGGCGAGAGCATGCCGGTGGACAAGGCTCCCGGCGACGAGGTCCGCGCCGCCACCATCAACCAGACCGGCGCGCTGCTCTGCCGCGCGACCCGCATCGGCAAGGACACCACCCTCAGCCAGGTGATCCGCCTGGTGCAGGACGCAGCGGCGACCAAGGCCCCGCTGGCCAAGGTGGCCGACAAGGTCAGCGGCATCTTCGTCCCGGTGGTCATCGCCGTTGCCGTGGTTACGCTGGCCGTGTGGCTGCTGCTGGGGCAGACGCTGACCTTTGCCCTCTCACGGGCCATTTCCGTGCTGGTGATCAGCTGCCCCTGCGCGCTGGGTCTGGCCACGCCGGTGGCCATCATGGTCGGCAGCGGCGTGGGCGCCAAGCACGGCGTGCTGTTTAAGACCGCCGCCGCGCTGGAGTCCACCGGCCGCATCGACACCGTGGTGCTGGACAAGACCGGCACCGTGACCCAGGGCCAGCCCCACGTGGTGGCTGTGCGCCCGGCCCCGGGCGTGGAGCCGGCGCGCCTGCTGGCGGTGGCTGCCGCGCTGGAGGCGCGCAGCGAGCATCCGCTGGCGCTGGCGGTGCTGGACTATGCTGCGCAGGAGCACATTGCCTATCAGCCGGCCGGGGAATTCCAAGCCGTGGTGGGTAAGGGCCTGACCGGCCAGGTGGACGGCGCGCCCGCCTTTGGCGGCAATGCGGCGCTGCTGCGCGAGCAGAGCCTGCTGACTGATGCAGTGGCACGCGAGGGCGCAGCGCTGGCCGGGCAGGGCATGACCGCGCTGTATTTTGCCTGCGGCGGCCAGATGCTGGGCGTGCTGGGCGTGGCCGATGTCATCCGCCCCGGCAGCGCCGAGGCGGTGCGCCAGATGAAGGGCCAGGGCCTGCGCGTGGTGATGCTCACCGGCGACAACGAGACGACGGCCAAGCAGATTGCCGCCCAGGCGGGCATCGACGAGGTGATTGCCGACGTGCTGCCCGATCAGAAGGAGGCTGTGGTGCGCCGCCTGCAGCAGACCGGCTGGGTGGCTATGGTGGGCGACGGTATCAACGACGCCCCCGCGCTGACCCGTGCGGATGTGGGCATTGCCGTGGGCGCTGGCTCCGACATTGCCATTGACGCGGCGGACGTGGTGCTCATGCGCGACGAGCTGGGCGCGGTGGCCGAGGCGGTGCGCCTGTCCCGGCGCGTGATCCGCAACATCCATCAGAACCTGTTCTGGGCCTTCTTCTACAATGCGGTGTGCATCCCGCTGGCTGCGGGCGCCTACAGCCACTTTGGCCTGGTGCTCAGCCCCATGCTGGCCGCGGCGGCCATGAGCCTGTCCAGCGTCTGTGTGGTGACCAATGCCCTGCGCCTGAATCTGGTTCGCTTGGACGACGCCCGGCACGACCACACCTGGCGGCACAAGCCGGTCAGCCGCCCGGAGGGCGCCGCTCCCGCCGCTCCTGCGGACCCGGCAGCCTGCCCGCTGCCCGCCGGCCCGCAGCGCGTCATGCACATTCAGGGCATGATGTGCGCCCACTGCCAGGCCACCGTCACCCGTGCGCTGGAGGCCATCGAGGGCGTCCATGCCCAGGTCAGCTGGGAGAACGGCACGGCCATTGTCACCGCGCCGGCCTGCGTCACCGACGAGCAGCTGCGCCAGGC
>CACXCV010000124.1 GCA_902766215.1 Oscillospiraceae bacterium | reverse complement strand
TATACCATACGGCCTGCTGCGGTTCAAGAAGCGGCCGGCTCCGGAAAAATGCCCGGGCCGGTGCAGGATGTTCCATATGTTATCGGCGTCCGGAACTGCGCGATCAAAGCGCTGGTGGCCCCGCTCCCCTTTGCGTCCACGCAGGTTCGGCGCGGTATGACACTGTTTAGTTGTTGATGAGCCATAGCGTGCCGATGACGTCCAGCACCGTAAAGTTTGTGACGTAGTTGGCGTTCAGTTTTGCCGTATATCCATTCGGGAGGTGTGGCATCGAGTAGTACCGGTACATTGAACATGGCCTTTCAACGGAGGTCGCTTCCCAAATCCGTTCTCTGTGGGATCCCAGGTTGTCATCCTCCAGCGGGGAGATGGAATAAGTGCGGGAGGCAAGATCCACTTCAGAACTGATTGCGCCGCAAGCATCTACATATGCCTTCACAGCAGTGAGTGTGCTGCATTTTTCATCAAAGCGATCACGGTATTCTTCTTTCATGGTCACAAACTGATCAATCGCTACATATTCAAACTCGCCGAAAGCATTGAACTCCCACGTGGCGGTTTCTGTAAGTTCATAATAATCCAGGAAGTTCTCGGCTGTCAATACAACCTGCTCCCAGGTGCGGCCGCGGTAATAAGTCGTCCTCCTTCCTCCATACATTTCCCCTTCATCGACGTAAAAGTCAAAATAAATCCGACCCTCGTCCGTTGTAATGCATGCAGTGAGACTATTGTATTTGCCGATGGAAAATTCAGCTGTGTATTCCGTGCCGCGATAAGTCAGCGTGCCGTCTTTTTTCAGCGTGACCACATCGTCCGGCGCGGCGGCCCAGTCGCCGGCGCAGGCATCGATCAATTTTTGAATCTCTTCGGGATCAGGCTCGTCAGGATCGACAACCGGCGGCCTGGCCCCGGCCCGAATCGTGACGCGGTTCAGATACAGCGACTTGGGCGCACGCCAGGGGAGCGTCTCGTTCAGATTGAACGTTCCGTCCGCATCAATGACGGTTTCATACATCCAGGAGCCATAGCCGGCGTCGGAGAAACTCACCGCAATGGTCTGCCCGGCCAGGCTGGCGTCCGCCCGGCCGGAGAGGAACAGGTTGACGCAATAAGGGAGGAAGGTGGTGGCGCTGTCCTCATAAAGCCACGCGGCGGGGTCGCTATCATCGTATTTGCTGCTCAGTTCATAATACACCGCGTCGAACGAAACCAGACAGGGCTTGCTGTCCACATAGACTGTCACGCTGAACGCGCCCGCGGGCTGGGTCAGATAGAATTTTGTTCCCACCGGATAGCCGCCGAAGTCTGCACCACCTGTACCGCCGCCTGCGCCCACGCTGCCCGCGTTGATGGTGCGCCCGCTGCTGAGAACGATCATCAGATTGCCAGCAGCATCGACATAGGCGTTGGTAACCGACACGCCGTCGGCACCGTCGCGGCCGTCCCTGCCGCTGGGCACAGTGCCGGCGTTGAGCTTGCTGCCGTTGGCCAGGGTGACGATCAGGTTGCCGTCCTTGTCCACATAAGCGCTCTCAAGGCCGTTGCCCGCCGTCGCGGAAGCCACAGACACGGTGCCGTTGTCCCAGACGACGCTGGCGCCAAAGGCCTCCAGCACGGCGCGGATGGGCAGATAAGTGCGCCCGTCCTGAATCAGGGCCGCAGTGTCCATGGCAACGGTTCTGCCATTGACCAGGATGTAGGGTTGCCCGACCGGGACTACTACCGTGGTGCCGCCCTTGGTGATCACGGCCGCGTTGTCGGCGCTGTTCCACGCCACCTGGCAGCCATACTGTTCCATGACGATCCGGAGCGGCACCTGCGTCCGGCCGTTTGCATCGACAAAGGGCCAGCCGCTGTCGCTGGTAAACGGCACCGGCTGGTTGTCAATGACCACTGCAACCTCGCTCTGAGCAGCAAAAACATGCGTGGCCGGGGCAAGCAGCAGCGCAAGCGTGAGAAGAACGCACAGGATTCGCTTTTTCATGTCAACACCTCATTCGTACTTTCTTTGTTCTATCAATATAATGGAAAAAATGGAGAAAGTCAATGAGCTGGCGGCGTCACACTGGGAATATTTTGATTATTTTGATGCTTTTTGGCGCGCTTTCCATTCGTGCAAAATAAACGGAAGATGAAACAGCGTCACCAGTACCGCGCCCAGGGAAAGCAGACGGAAAAAGTAGGCATACCACCCGCAATCCAGATTGAGATACGGCAGGTTGTCCATCGGCGGACGCACAAGATACATGAAGTTTGTCCCATAAACCGACAGAATGCTGTTGATGTACAGCGTGGCCAGCACAAGGGCCAGCAGAAGGGCGACGTTCCTGCCCAGCGCCCTGGCCCCAAGACGCCCGCGGTTCCGGACGGCCAGATACAGCGAAAACCACAGCAGCCCGCCGTGATACACAAAGCACTGATAGGCGGGCAGGGAGGCAAAGTCGGTCCCGTTGGTCGGGATGAGGATGGCACAGGCGCTGCCCAGGCTGCCCATCACGGCCATAAAGTCGATGACGGTTTGCCGGGCCGCGCCGTCCTTGCCAAAGGCGATATACAGCACGCCGAACAGCATCAGGCTGCACAGATGAAAGGGGAGCGACCGGGGGTCAAGCACCATGCCGCCCTGAGGAGCCTGCATCATGTCGCACATGATTTTGCTGATTTCGCTGAAGGCGCAGATGGCGGTCATCCAGCGCCCGGCGCGCCGGATGGAGACATCTTTTTTGATGCAGAACCAGAGCATTGCGGATACAAATGCGGCGCAGGCCGCAATCCACAGGAAATGGTTGGCGGTAAACATGGTGATTCTCCTTTTTTCGTCCGCTGCGGGCTGAGGCGCGCCCCGGAACACCGGAATTTGCCATTTTGCCAGGCAGAAAAAAAGGATTCACGACGCGAATCGTGAATCCTTTTGGTGGAGATAAGCGGGATCGAACCGCTGACCTCTTGAATGCCATTC
>CACXCV010000123.1 GCA_902766215.1 Oscillospiraceae bacterium | reverse complement strand
GTGGATTTCAACGCCACCGGCCATGGCCTGCTGGCCAATCTGGAGTGCAACCCCTCCATTATGCGCATCACCACCTACTCCCTGGGCTGCTCGCTGGTTGCCATGTTCAACCGCGTGGCCGGCGGCAACTATACCAAGGCTGCCGACATCTCCTCCGACATTCTGGCCAAGCTGCGCCACGACCTGCCCGAGGATGACAGCCGCGTCCCCAACGTCATTGCCGACTTCATCGGCGACAATGTCAACGACATCGCCGGTAACTGCTCCGACCTGCTGGAGAGCTTTGTCGCCACCATGTCCGCTTCCATCATGATTGCCGTCACCCTGTATAAGACCGCGCTGAACGATGGTCTGGCCATCACCGAGGGCACCTTCACCGCCACGGCCACCTTCCCCATCGTGCTGGCCGGCATGGGTCTGCTGGGCTGCGTGCTGGGACTGGGCTTTGCCGCCGTCCGCAAGATGGGCAACAACCCCTCCCGTGAGCTAAACCTCGCCACCTGGATCTCCGCCGGCCTGACGGTTGTGCTGGGTCTGGGCGCCGCCTATGTCATTTTCAAGGATGTCACCCTGTATGACGAGTTCCGCTGCGGCTGGCTGTCCCCGTGGATTTCCAGCGTGCTGGGCATCGTCAGCGGCATCGCCATCGGCTCCATCACCGAGTATTACACCAGCACCGACTATAAGCCCACCCAGAAGCTGGCCGAGATTTCCGTCGAGGGCGAGGCCTTTGTCATCACCAAGGGCGACGCCATTGGCTCCCGCTCCTGCCTGCTGCCCATTCTGGTCATTGGCATTGCGCTGTTCGTCTCCGGCAAGATCTGCGGTTCCTATGGCATCGCGCTGTCCTCTCTGGGCATGCTGGCCTTTGTGGGCGCCACCGTTTCCATCGACGCCTTTGGCCCCATCGCTGACAATGCCGGCGGTCTGGCCGAGTCCTGCCACCTGCCCGCCAACGTCCGCACCATCACCGACAAGCTGGACGCTGTGGGCAACACCACCGCTGCCATCGGCAAGGGCTTTGCCATCGGCTCCGCTGCCTTTGCCACTGTGTCTCTGATCACCGCCTATGTGGGCAACTACACCGCCATCGGCGACGAGCCGATTCTGAACATCGCCTCGTTCGTTGTCATCGCCGGCGGTATCATCGGCGGCGCACTGATCGAATACTTCTCCGCCCTGCTGTCTGACAACACCATCGAAGCCGCCCGCGGCATGGCCGACGAAGGCGACAAGCTGCTGTCCATCCCCGGCGTGCTGGAAGGCAAGGTCAAGCCCGACTATAACAAGCTGATCGACATGGCCGCCCGCCAGGCGCTGCGCAAGATGCTGCTGCCCTCCGTGCTGGCTCTGGTGATCCCCATTGCCGGCGGCTTCCTGTTCGGCGTCGAGTTCGTCGGCGGCCTGCTGGTGGGTGCCACCATCGTGGCTATCCCCCGCGCTCTGTTTATGGGCAACTCCGGCGGCGCCTTTGACAACGCCAAAAAGTACATCGAGTCCGGCCTGCTGAAGGGTCACGGCAAGGGCACGCCCGCGCACAAGGCCGCTGTCACCGGCGACACCGTGGGCGACACCCGCAAGGACGTTGTCGGCGTGGCGCTGGACATCTTCATCAAGACCATGTCCACTGTTGCCAACACGCTGGCCACCGTGTTCTCCAACTTCACGCTGCTGAAATAAGCTGTTTCCCCTCACAGGGCGCGCCGGTGCGCGCCCTGTGTTTTTCCCGTTGATTTTTTCGGCCGCATCCGCTATGATAAGTGCAAACAGGAGCAAAAATGCAAGGAGGTCATTTCATGAAGGAAGCAATCCATACCGCCCAGGCCCCGGCCGCCATCGGCCCATACAGCCAGGCTATCCGGGCCAACGGCTTTGTGTTTGTCTCCGGGCAGCTGCCGGTTGACCCGGCGACCGGCTCGTTCGCCGGAGCCGACGTAACCGCACAGACCCGGCAGTCGCTTCAAAACATCCAGAGCATTCTGGCCGAGGCCGGCCTCGGCATGGACGCCGTGGTAAAAACCACCGTCTTCCTGCAGAACATGGGCGACTTTGCCGCCATGAACGAGGTCTACGCCGCCTTCTTTACCGGCGCCTGCCCTGCCCGCGCCGCCGTGCAGGTGGCTGCGCTGCCCAAGGGCGCGTTGGTAGAAATTGAAGCCATTGCCGCTGTCTGATTCTGCGGCGTCACGTCAGAGATAAAGGAGAAAAACGATGAAATACGATTTTACCTCAATTATGGACCGCCGCGGCAAGGACGCCATCGCAGTGGACGGGTTCGGCCGCCCGGGCTTTGGCCCCAGTGAAAACGCCCCCGGCCAGTTTGACATGATCCCCATGTGGGTAGCAGACATGAACTTTCCCACCGCGCCCTCCATTATCGAAGCCATGCGTACCCGCCTGGAGCACCCGGCCTTTGGCTATTTCGCCGCCACCGACGCCTATTACGATGGCATCATCCGCTGGCACGAAACACGCAATGGCGTAAGCGGCCTGACCAAAGAGTGCATCGGCTATGAAAACGGCGTGCTGGGCGGCGTAATTTCCGCACTGCGGGTTGTCTGCTCGCAGGGCGACAAGGTGCTGGTTCACAGCCCCACCTATGTGGGCTTTACCGGCGTGCTGGAAAACAACGGCTTCCAGATTGTCCACAGCGATCTCAAGCGCGATGAACAGGGCGTGTGGCGCATGGATTTTGACGACATGGAGACCAAGCTTCGTGACGGCCACATCCACGCCGCCGTATTCTGCTCGCCGCATAACCCCTGCGGCCGCGTATGGGAGCGCTGGGAGCTGGAAAAGGCCATGGAGCTGTTCCGCAAATATGACGTCTATGTCGCCTCCGACGAAATCTGGTCCGACATTATTCTGGCCGGGCACAAGCACATCCCCACCCAGTCCGTGTCCGAGGATGCGCGCAACCGCACCTTTGCCTTCTATGCTCCGTCGAAGACCTTTAACCTGGCGGGTCTGGTTGGCTCGTACCACATTGTCTATAATCCGTGGCTGCGCGACCGGCTGGCCAAGCAGTCGTCCCTGTGCCACTATAACTCCATGAGCGTCATGTCCATGCACGCGCTTATCGGCGCCTATGCGCCCGAGGGACATGAATGGGTTGATGAGCTGTGCCAGGTGATCACCGGCAACGTTGACTTTGCCTATAACTACATCTGCCAGCACTTTGAGGGCGTAACGCTCTCCAAGGCCGAGGGCACCTATATGCTCTATCTGGACTGCGAGGGCTGGTGCCGCGCCCATGGCAAAACCATGGATGAGCTGCTGCAGGCCGGATGGGACGTGGGCGTGGCATGGCAGGACGGCCGCCCGTTCCGCCGCCCCTACGCCATCCGCATGAATCTGGCTCTGCCGCTCTCCCGCGTGCAGGAAGCCTTTGCCCGCCTGGACAAGTGGGTCTTCAACGCAAAATAATCGTTGCATTGCACAGCCAGCGCCCCTGCCGGAGATCCGGCAGGGGCGCTGATATTATCGTTCTTCTTGGTCTGACGTACGCCAGCCGGCGCATCAGTCGTTGGCAAACTCAATCTTGATGCTGCCGTTGCTGGTGTGT
>CACXCV010000122.1 GCA_902766215.1 Oscillospiraceae bacterium | reverse complement strand
TTGGTCAGGATTTTAACGGCACCGAAATGAGAAAGCTTTTAATCCGAGCAACTTTTCAACAAGCCAGAGAAGATGGCGTAACTGTGCTTGAAATCGGGGAAGATGTCTGGGGGTTAGAAGAATTTTTTCATAATGATATTGACGAGCTGGTCAATGCCTTTGCAAGTGCGCAAAAAGAAATCACTCCTGATATAGAATTAAGGCTTCAAATTGGATTATCAAGACATTGCCCGATCGGTTACTTGGAAGATTGTTTATCTCATTTTTGGGGAAACAAGAATTTTTATTCGATTGATTTGTATGGAGATGAATTAGCGCAGCCGATTGAAAACTTTAAAGGAATTTATCGGCGGGCGAAAAAAGAGGGATTAAGATTAAAAGCGCATGTCGGAGAATGGGGGACTGCCAAAGACGTAAGGACGGCGGTAGAAGAATTAGAACTTGACGAGGTTCAGCATGGCATAGCGGCAGCCGGTGACGAATCGGTCATCCGCTTTTTGGCAGACCATAAAATCAGATTAAATATCACACCAACGAGCAACATTTTACTTGGAAGGGTTGCGGATATGTCTGTGCATCCAATTGGGAAATTGTATCGCAGCGGTGTTGATGTGACGATAAATTCTGATGACATCTTAATTTTTGATTCAGACGTATCCAAAGAATATCTGCGGCTTTATGAGTCGCAGTGCTTAACGGCAGAAGAATTAGAAAACATAAGAAAAAGTGGACTAAAACCTATGATTATATAGATGATTTCCCGCTTGGCGAGTTAAACGAGTTAAATAAGAACAGTGTATAAACAAACGTGTGTTTTCACCCCATGACTGCTTTGCACCTGAAAATGCTGCCCTTCATGACAATCACCTGTGAGCGGCGGCACGATTGTCCAGGGCGGCGAACTGGCGGGCGCGGCGACCCATAGAAAGCAGGACGGCCTTGCGCGGGACGTATTCCCCGCCCGCTGCGGCGCCGTGTCGCTTTTCGGTTGAAAAGCGGCGGCAGGTAGGATATACTAGTCCTGCAAGCTTGCAGAGGCGGAGGGATGCTTTATGCCGACACCGGCGCCGTGGCTGGCCTATTATGGCGGCATGGCCGCGCACATCGACTATCCGGACAAGACCATGTGGGAGATGGTATTCGACGCGGCGGCGCAGTGGCCGGACAACACGGCCTATGATTTTATGAACCGGCGCACGCCGTTCCGGGCGCTGCCCGCGCGGATCGAGCACGTGGCCCGGGCGCTGCTGGCCCAGGGCGTGCGCCCGGGGGACCGGGTGATGGTTTGCCTGCCCAACTGCCCGCAGGCGGTGGACACGTTTTACGCCTGCAACCGCATCGGCGCGCTGGCGGCCATGATTCACCCGCTGTCCGCCCCGCGGGAGATTGAGGACTATCTGCGCAGCAGCCGCAGCCGCCTGATCCTGACGCTGGACCAGTTCTGGGAAAAGGTGCGCGCCGCGGCGGACGCGGTGCAGCCGGCGCCGGTGGTGGTGGTCACCTCCATCGCGGCGGAGCTGCCGCCGCTGACGGCGGCGGCCTACCGGCTCAGTCAGCTGAAAAAGCATATCCGGCCCCAGCGCTGCCTGGGGTGGAAGTCCTTCCTGCGGGCGGGAGCGGGCACGGCCCTGCTGCCCTGTCCGCTGAAGGCCGGCGACGGCGCGGTGATTCTCTACTCCGGCGGCACCACCGGCACCAGCAAGGGGATTCTGCTCTCCAGCCGCAACTTTAACGCCCTGGGCCTGCAGACCGTGGAGGCCAGCGGCTGCAAGCCGCTGGCGGGGATGACCATGCTCTCGGTGATGCCGGTGTTCCACGGCTTTGGCCTGGGGATCGGCATCCACACGCCGCTGATTGCGGGCGCGGCCTGCATTCTGGTGCCGCAGTTCTCCATTGACAGCTATGCCAGGCTGGTGATGAAAAAGCGGCCAAGCTTTATCCCCGGTGTGCCCACGCTGTTCGAGGCGCTGCTGCGGGCTGAGCGGCTGAAAAACGCGGACCTGTCCTTCCTGCGGGGGGTGTTCTGCGGCGGCGACACGCTGACAGTGGAGCTCAAGCGCAAGGTGGACGCCTTTCTGGTAGCCCACGGCAGTCCGGTGCAGATCCGCGAGGGCTATGGCACCACCGAGTGCGTAACGGCCAGCTGTCTCACGCCGGTGCGGCAGCACCGCGAAGGGAGCATCGGCATTCCCTTTCCGGATATGTACTACACGATCACCGTCCCCGGCACCACGGACGAGTGCCCGGCGGGCACCGAGGGTGAGATCTGCCTGCGCGGCCCCACGGTGATGCTGGGCTATTTCGACGCGCCGGAGGAGACGGCGCAGGCGCTGCGCCGCCACGCTGACGGCCAGCTCTGGCTGCACACCGGCGACCTGGGCATGATGGACGCCGACGGCTTTGTCTATTTCCGCCAGCGGATCAAGCGGATGATCATCACCTCGGGCTATAACGTCTATCCCTCGCAGATTGAAAACATTCTCGACGCCCACGAAAAGGTGCTGCTCAGCTGCGTGATCGGCGTAAAGGACGACTATCGCATGCAGCGGGTGCGCGCCTATGTGGTGCCGCGGCCCGGCGTGGCGCCCGACGAGGCCCTGCGGCAGGAGCTGCTGGCCTGGTGCCGCGAGCGCATTGCCAGATATGCCATGCCCCGCGAGATCCTCTTCCGGGACGAGCTGCCCAAGACGCTGGTGGGCAAGGTGGCCTATCGCGTGCTGGAGGAGCAGGCTGCGGCCGAGCAGGCCGGGGAGGGGCAGAGCCATGGATAAGGCAAAATCGCGCATCTGGGAGCTGGACGCACTGCGGGGCTTTTGCATCCTGTGGGTGATTGTGGTGCATCTGGTGTTTGACCTGGGCACCTTTCTCGGCGTGCCGCTGCGGCTGGGGCCGGTGTTCACGGCGATCCAGAGCTATGGCGGGACGGTGTTTGTGGTGCTCTCGGGTCTGTGCGCCACGCTGGGGCACCGCAGCTTTCGCCGCGGGGCGGTGGTCTTTGGCTGCGGCATGGCCATCACGCTGGTTACGCTGGGCATGACCCGCCTGGGGCTGGCGGACAGCAGCATTGTCATCTGGTTCGGTGTGCTGCATCTGCTGGGCGTGTGCATGATGCTCTATCCTCTGCTGCGGCGCCTGCCCACGGGTATGCTCGCCGGACTGGGCGCGGCGATGGTGCTGGCGGGCTACTGGCTGCTGCAGCGCCGGTTTGACGTGCAGTGGCTGTTCCCGCTGGGGGTCGTGTCCCACACGTTTCAGTCCAGCGACTATTTTCCGCTGCTGCCGCATCTGGGCTGGTTCATGCTGGGCGTGGTGCTGGGGCGCACGGCCTATGCCGGGCGGACAACGCGCTTTCCCAACGCGCCGGCGCAGGCTGCGCCGCTGCGGTTTTTGCAGGCCTGCGGGCGGCACAGCCTGTGGATCTATCTGGCGCACCAGCCCCTGCTGTACGGGCTGATCTGGCTGATCGGCCTGCTGCGGTAGCGCGAAAAGGTACAGAGCTTTTACAAACAAAACAGGCGAGTCGGGCGCATGACATTGACACAGAAGCCGGCAATATGGTATGATAAAATCCGGGAACCCGGCAGGGTTTCCGGATTTTGCTGCTATGGCCGCCCGGCCGCTGCGGCAATGATCCATATCATTTTATCCAGACGCCGCAGCGCCCGAAAAGGTGCGCGGCCTGAGGGCAAAGGGGGACTGGCCAATGGAATATGAGGTAGTCAGCCACCGGCATCTGCCGGGGATCCGCGTGTTTGTGGTGGAGATTTTCAACCGCACGGCGCACACGCACCGCGAATACGAGCTGTGCCTGCTGCTGCGCGGCGGCATGCAGATTGACAGCTATGGCAGCAGCGTGCGCCTGCGGCCGGGGGAGCTGGCTTTGTTTTCGCCGCGGCAGCCCCATGCCTTCCGCGCCATGGACGAGGGGGCGCTGCTGCTGATCCTTCAGGCCTCGCCGCAGTTCTGCGCGTCCTATTTTCCACAGGCGGCGCAGGTCCAGTTTGAGGAGACGACCAGGCTGAGCTGTGAAGCGCCGCTGCGCAGCGCCATGCTGGCGCTGGGCGAGGTGTGCTTTGCCCAGCGGCCGGGCTATGAGTTTGCCGCCATGGCGGAGGTCAACCGGGTGTTTGGCCTGCTGTTCGGCCACGTGGGCTGGCGGATTCAGCCCCAGCAGGTCGACCGCGGCGCCTCGCGCGTCACGCGCTTGGCTGCGCGGATCGAGGCCAGCTATGCCGAGCCGCTGCGTCTGCGCGAGCTGGCCGAGGCCGAGGGCGTCAGCCCGGACTATCTGTCCCACGCCTTCCGGCAGTATATCGGCATGACCTTTCAGGACTATCTCTCCCGGGTGCGGCTGGAACACGCTGCCGCGCTGCTTGAGCGCACGTCGATGACCGTGACGGACATCTGCACCGCCTGCGGCTATTCAAGCCCGCGGTATCTGACGGCGGACTTCCGCCGGCGGATGGGCTGCACCCCGGCGGCCTATCGCAAGGGTGCGGTGCCCCGCGAGGCAGAAAGCCTGCCGATCGGCTCGGACACGCAGGAGCGGTTCTTTACCAACGAGCAGTCGCTGCAGATCCTGGAGCAGTACCGCCAGGCGGCGGACGGCGCGGTTGTACAGAACGTTGAAAATTGAATCGATTCTCCCAGTGTGTATTGACGAATACATATAGAACGGGTAAAATTATTTTGTTAGCTACACAACGGAATTACAATACCGACTTGAATGGAGGAAGGATTGTGGAAAAGGAATATCGGGAAAATCAGGCGCTGTTTTCTTCGGTGATGGTCTTTGACCAGAACCGGCACAACTACCGCGTGAAAACGGATGCAGAGGGCAACCGGGTGCGCGAGGCGTACACTGCACCCTATGGCGCGGTGACGCTGCCTGACGGCGGCATGCGCTTCAGCTTCTATGCCCCGGAGGCCCACAGTGTGGAGGTTCACGGCTGCGGCGGCAGCTTCCCCGGCGAGGTGCGCCACGCCATGACCCGCGGCGAGGACGGCTGGTGGTCGGTGGACGTTGGACCCGAGGCCATCGAGCCGGGCTTCCACTATCACGAGTATTTTGTCGACGGCGTGCGCACCTTCAACCCGCGCGTGCCCTTTGGCTATGGCTGCGGCACGTTTTACAACGTCTGCGACACCGCCGACCCGGACAATGACTTCTACCTGCTCAAGGACGTGCCCCACGGCTCGGTGCACATGGACCTCTATCCCTCGGCCATCAGCGGCGGACGGGTCCGCAACTGCTGGGTCTATGTCCCGCCCCGCTATGCCCAGAACCCGGACAAGCGCTATCCGGTGTGGTATCTGCACCACGGCGGCGGCGAAAACGAGACCGGCTGGGTCTGGCAGGGCAAGGTCAACCTGATCCTTGACAACCTCATTGCCGAGGGCAAGTGCGAGGAAATGATCGTGGTCATGAACTCGTTCGAGGCCTTTAAGCCCACGGACGACGAGCACGTGTTTGAAAATGTCTCTTACAGCGATGTACTGGTGCAGGAGTGCATCCCGTATATCGACGGTAAATACCGCACCATTGCTGATGCAGATCACCGCGCTATTGCCGGCCTGTCCATGGGCGTGGTCTATTCCTATACCACGGCCTTCCGTTATCCCGACGTGTTCCGCTGGATTGGCTGCTTCAGCGGCCACATTATGCCCATCAGCAGGGACGGGGCCTATTTCGGCTACAACTTTGACTATTCCGAGGTGTTCAACAACAGGGAGCTGTTCAACAGCCGCATCCGCCTGATGTTCCACACCGGCGGCGCCCGCGAGGGCTTTGGCAGGCCGAGGCAGATTCCCGGCGACGCGATGCCTTACAACTGGGAGGAATACAAGCAGAAGGGCTACCATGTGGACGGCCAGGGCTATCGCGGCTTCCACGAGTGGGACACCTGGCGCTTTTCCGCCCGCGACTTTGCCATGAGACTGTTCAAATAAGCCGGAGGTGACAGAAATGAAGGACAACATCAGAAACAATCAGTCGATCAACTCCACCATGCT
>CACXCV010000121.1 GCA_902766215.1 Oscillospiraceae bacterium | reverse complement strand
CAGACGGGATTTGTCCGTATGCACCCCGGAAACCGTCAGCTAACAGTTGATAAGTAAATTAGTTCCTTATCACTGTTAAGCCAAGGCTTTCGGATTTTTTACCAATTATTCCCACTCGATGGCCAACGCCGTGGTGGCCGAGGCAAGCAGCCGCGGCCTGTCCCACGAAGAGTATCACTCGCAGATTCAGTATGTGGTGGCCCATGGGATTTCCAGCATGGTGGACGGGAAAAAGGTCCTCATCGGCAGCGCGCACTTTGTCTTTGATGACGAGCAGTGCCGCGTGCCGGCGGGGGAGGAAGAAAAGTTCCGCGACCTGCCCGCGGCCTATTCCCAGCTGTATCTGTGCATTGCCGGCGAGCTGGCGGCTGTGATCTGTATCCATGACCCGCTGCGGGCCGAGGCCAGGGCGGCGGTGCAGGCGCTGCACGCGTGCGGCATTGACAAGGTGGTTATGATGACCGGCGACAACGCCCGCACGGCCGCGGCCGTTGCGGCCGAGGTCGGCGTGGACGCGTTTTATGCCGAGGTGCTGCCCGAGGACAAGGCGGCCTTTGTCCGCAGCGAAAAGGCGGCGGACCGGACGGTGATCATGATCGGCGACGGAGCGAACGACTCCCCTGCACTGTCCGAGGCGGACACCGGCATTGCCATTTCCACCGGCGCGGCCATCGCCCGGGAGATTGCGGACATTACCATCCTGTCCGAGGATCTGTTTGAGCTGGTCACGCTGCGCCGGCTCAGCCAGGCGCTGATGAGCCGGATCGGGAGAAACTATCGGTTCATTGTCGGCTTTAACCTGATGCTGATTGTGCTGGGCGTGGCGGGAATCCTGCCGCCGACGGCCTCTGCGCTGCTGCACAATATGTCCACACTGGCGATCAGCCTCAAGAGCTTGACCAACCTGCTGCCCGCTGGAGAGCGGGATTGAGCCATCCGGCTGCGATAGGTAAAATGCGGCGCAGGCAGACAAACCACAGGGTTTGCCTGCCTGCTTGCTGTATGCGGCCGCCAATCAGAGCATGACAGTTGACACGCAGCGGGAGATTGTATATCATTGGAATTAAAGAGAGCGAAAGAAGGTCCGCGCCGACACAGAACAGAAACAGAGCGGGAGGAAAAAATATGAAGCGCTTGCTGACGGCTGTAATGATTCTTTTGACGGCGGTGTGGCTCCTTCGCGTGATTGCCGTCATTGGAATCGTGGGATTTCTGGCTGTATATCAGGGGGATTGGGCGCTGAGGGACGGCGTCTGGTATTGTAAAGAGCTGGGGATCCTCTTCGGCTATAACGATGCGCGCAGCAAAGAAACCTAGATTGCCTACGGAGTCCGCCTGACCGGCCAGGAAACAGAGACAATATACTTTTCCATTGCGCATGGAGGGAGCGCATCCATCATTCCGGTCAGCGAGGCCGGCAAACGCTATGAACCGGGGCGCGACACGGCGATTTTGAGGGGGCATGCGAAAATCCGGAACGGACGGCTGCTGGTGAGGGAGCAGATCGACGGCGAGGAGACAGGGAAGGTCTATGTGTTTGAGCCAGTGTCCCCCGGCCCGGTGCGCCTGACCGGCCGGAACGGAGAAAGGCCCTTGCCTGCCCGGACAGCCGTGTCCTGCGCGGCTGCCTGACATACAAAGGCCCTTCTGGAATGGAATATGGTGCCGGTGACCGGGATCGAACCGGTACGAGGTTGCCCTCACGGGATTTTAAGTCCCGGGCGTCTGCCTGTTCCGCCACACCGGCGTGCTGGCGTGTCTTAAAGGATACCACGCCGCGGAAAACAAGTCAAGCAGGGCTTTGCTGTGCTTGACTTGTCTTCCGCGGAAGGATAAAATAAAGGCAGACACAGTCAGAAAACGTCAGAACAGAAAGGATGACCCACCGATGTTTTTACACGTTGACTATTTTGCCCATGCGCTGGGCAAGAACATGCAGATGGATGTCTGCCTGCCCCAGGCGCCGGCCCCGGAAGCGGGCTGGAAGGTGCTCTATCTGCTCCATGGCT
>CACXCV010000120.1 GCA_902766215.1 Oscillospiraceae bacterium | reverse complement strand
CCATGCCCATGATGGCGATGATGTCCATCAGCTCCTGGTAGCGCTGCAGAATGCGCTGCACCTCACGGGCCACCTGGTAGTGCTCCTCACCCACGACCGAGGGGGTCAGGATGCGGCTGGTGGAGTCCAGGGGATCCACGGCGGGGTAGATGCCCTGGGAGGCGATGGAGCGGGAGAGCACGGTGGTCGCGTCCAGGTGGGCGAAGGTGGTGGCCGGCGCGGGGTCGGTCAGGTCGTCCGCCGGCACATAGACCGCCTGCACGGAGGTGATGGAGCCCTTGCGGGTGGAGGTGATGCGCTCCTGCAGGGCGCCCATCTCGTTGGCCAGTGTGGGCTGATAGCCCACGGCGCTGGGCATGCGGCCCAGCAGGGCGGAAACCTCGCTGCCCGCCTGAGTAAAGCGGAAGATGTTATCGATGAACAGCAGCACGTCCTGCCCTTCCTGGTCGCGGAAGTACTCCGCCATGGTCAGGCCGGAGAGCGCCACACGCATTCTGGCCCCGGGCGGCTCGTTCATCTGGCCATAGACCAGCGACGTGTTGGCAAGCACGCCGGATTCCTTCATTTCACTGTAAAGATCGTTGCCCTCGCGGGTACGCTCGCCCACGCCGGTAAACACCGACAGGCCGCCGTGCTCCTTGGCCACGTTGTTGATCAGCTCCATGATCAGCACGGTTTTACCCACGCCGGCGCCGCCGAACAGGCCGATCTTGCCGCCCTTGGAATACGGGCAGATCAGGTCGATGACCTTGATGCCCGTCTCCAGAATCTCGGTGGAGGTGGCCAGCTCGTCAAATGCCGGAGCCGGACGGTGAATGTCCCACCGCTCGGCATCCTTGGGCGCCGGCTGGTTGTCCACAGCCTCGCCCAGCACGTTGAAGATGCGGCCCAGGGTTTCGCGGCCCACCGGGACGCTGATGGGGCGGCCGGTGTCCGTCACTTCTGTATCCCGCCTGAGTCCGTCGGTGGAGGACATGGCAATACACCGGGCGGTGTTGTCGCCGATGTGCTGCGCCACCTCGACGGTCAGCGTTCTTTCTCCAATCGGAATGGTCAGCGCATTGTTGATGGCCGGCAGCCCGCCGTGTTCAAACCGGACGTCTACCACCGGGCCCATAACCTGCCTGACTGTTCCCCTTTTTAATTCCGTCAACCTGACTTCCCCTTTCACGTGCCGCTTCCGGCGACGATTTCGGTGATTTCCTGCGTAATGGCGCCCTGCCGCGCCCGGTTATACTGCAGCTGCAGGTCGTCCTTCATGGCAGAGGCGTTCTTGCCGGCGCTGTCCATCGCCATGCGGCGCGCTGCCACCTCGCTGGCAAAGCTCTCGCGCACCGCCGCCATAATCGCGCCGGCCACATACTCGGGAATGGCCGCCTCGAGAATGGTCATCTCATCCGGCTCGAACAGAGCGGAGCCGGACTTTTTATCCTTGGGCACAGCCAGCGGCAGCAGCTGCCTGACATAGGCTTCCTGCGTCATCATGGACACATAGCGCGTGGCGGCAATTGCCACCCGGTCGCAGCGCCCCTCGCGGAACGCAGTGCAGAGTGACTTGGCCAGGGCGTGCGCCTGGGTGCTGGTATAGCTCTCGGACGACACCGGCTCTGCGCCATAGCGGTCGCAGGCGCGCCGGCCGATGGGAATCACCTGCTCTGCCGCTGTCTGCGCCGCCAGGCGAAACACGTTGGCATTGTACCCGCCGGCCAGACCGCGGTCACCCGCAACCACAATCAGCACCGCCCGTTCACCGTTCGCGCGCAGATAGGGACTCTTGGCGCACTCCGGGCAGGAGAGCAGCATGTCCGTCATGTCGGCCAGCGTGCGGGCATAGGCCCGGGTCTTCTGCATGGCCTCGTTGGCACGGCGGATTTTGGATGACGCCACCAGACCCATGGCACGGGTCAGATGCATGGTAGAGTCTACGCTTTTGATCCGGGAACGCAGTGCTTTGATATCTGCTCCCATATTGTCACTCCATCTCCGCCAGTGCCTTTTCCAGCGCTACGACATCCTCCGGCTCGAAGAAGCCGGTCTCGAACCGGGCCAGCAGATCGCTGTGCTCGGCCTGCATGGTTTCATACAGGCGCTGTTCGTACTCGGCAACCTTGTCCACCGGCACCTTGTCCAGATAGCCGTGAATCACAGCATAGATGATGCAGACCTGGCAGCCGGCCGAAACCGGCGAATTGCGGTTCTGCTTCAGCACCTCGACAATGCGTTCGCCCAGGGCAAGGCGCGCCCGGGTGTCAGCGTCCAGGTCGCTGCCGAACTGGGCAAAAGACTGCAGCTCGCGGTACTGGGAATAGAGCAGCTTCAGCTCACCGGAAACCTTTTTCATCGCCTTCAGCTGCGCCGAGCCGCCCACACGGCTGACGGAGATACCGGGGTTGATGGCCGGCATGACGCCGGCATGGAACAGCTCGGTCTCCAGGAAAATCTGGCCGTCGGTGATAGAAATCACGTTGGTGGGGATATAGGCTGACACGTCGCCGGCCTGAGTTTCGATGATCGGCAGGGCCGTAATCGACCCGCCGCCGTACTCCGGCGCCACACAGGCCGCCCGCTCCAGCAGACGGGAATGGAGATAGAACACGTCGCCGGGATAGGCTTCGCGCCCGGGCGGGCGGCGAATCAGCAGCGACAGGGCACGGTAGGCCACGGCGTGCTTGGACAGGTCGTCATACACGATCAGCACGTCACGGCCCTGCTCGCGGAAATACTCCGCCATGGCACAGCCGGAATAGGGCGCGATATATTGCAGCGGCGCACTCTCCGAAGCCGAGGCCGAGACGATGATCGTCTTTTCCAGCACGCCGGCGTGGGCCAGCTCGTTGGCAATCTGCACCACTGAGGTGCTCTTCTGCCCAATGGCAACATAGATACACAGCACGTCGCTGTTTTTCTGGTTGATAATGGTGTCGATGGCGATTTCGGTCTTACCGGTCTGACGGTCGCCGATGATCAGCTCACGCTGCCCGCGGCCGATGGGGATCATGCCGTCAATGGCCTTGATGCCCGTCTGCAGCGGCACCGAAACGCTTTTCCGCTCGATAATGCCTGGTGCTTCCGCCTCGATCGGACGCGTTTCCCGGCAGTACACCGGTCCCTTGCCGTCAATGGGCTGGCCCAGCGCGTCGACCACGCGGCCCAGCAGCGCCTCGCCCACCGGGACAGAAAGCACCCGGCCCGTGCGGCGCACCT
>CACXCV010000119.1 GCA_902766215.1 Oscillospiraceae bacterium | reverse complement strand
TCGAGCCGCTGCCCGAAATCAAGGCCAGCGCCCTGATCTATGGCGACGACAACAAGGCCTACTGGGCCGACTTCAGCACCAGCAACACGGAGGGCTGGACCAAGGTTGCCGAGGGCGGCAGCTATTATGCCGGCACGCTGCACAATGACGAGCTGCTGGTTCACAGCGGCGACACCATGTTCGGCGTGGATCCCGACACCTTTGAGACGACCTCCTACGGCACCATCGCTTCCTCCTGGATCTGGTCCGATGCCGCAGCTGCACCGGCCGTTGACGGTGCCTTTGGCGACCTGGCTGCTCTGTGCATGAACGGCACCTACTTCGAGATGATCAACCCCGCCGAGGGCACGCTGAGCTACTTCGACATGTCCAAAGACTTTGCTGACGATCCCATGGCGACCGTCGCTTATGCCGGCTCCGGCACCTATGACTATGAGGACTGGTGGACCGAATATCCGGACTGCCCGGCCAACTTCTACTATGTCATGACCGAGAGCGGCGAGCTGTACAAGTTCACCCTGTTCTACATCGCGGAGGAGGACGGCTACAGCGCCCTGAAAGAAGACCTGGGCAACACCGGCCTGGAGCTGCCCAATGTTTCTGCTGTGACGGCCGGCCAGTATGCTTCCATGATCTTCGATCAGGAATCCGGCAATCTGGTTCTGTCCAGCTATCAGTATGGCGACACCGCCACTGTGTATGTGATTGATCCCGATACGCTGCTGCCCGCAGTCGCCGGCACCTTCGGCGACAAGGTCTGGCCCGCTGTCTCCCTGTATCAGTATCAGAGAGCCACCGACCTGACCCTGAAGGTCAACCCGACCTCGGCGACCATCTATGCTGGCGACAGCATCGAGATCTCCACCAAGGTTATCCTGGGCGACACCAAGGAACTGACCTGGACCACCAGCAACCCGTCTGTTGCCACCGTGGAGAACGGCGTCATCACCGGCGTGGCCGAGGGTCAGGCCACCATCACCGTGACCACGGTTGCCACCAACAATGCCGGCAAGCATGTCTCTGCCGACATCGCTGTGACAGTCAAGCCGCTGGCCACTGTTGACGCAACGGTCAACGCACAGGTCACCACCGAGACGGGCACTGCCTGGACCAAGATTGACCTGAACGACATGAGCACCACCACCCTGGGCGCTGCTTCCACTGAGTTCTACGGCGGCGGCTACGCAGAGGGTTACCTGTGGGCCACCGACATCCTGGATGCCGCGGGCCACATCTACCGCATTGATCCGAACACCTTTGAAGAGACCCAGGGCAGCGAGTGCAGCACTTCTTACTGCATCCGCGACCTGACCGAGAACCCCGCGGTGACCTTCACCCTGACCGAGAACGGCAATGTGCACGAGGCCACCACCTTCGGCGACCCGATTTACCTCTCCGGCGCTGACGGCGTTTACGAGCTGGTTGACTTTGTGGAGGGCAGCATCTCCGGCTGGCCCGCCAGCAGCAGTTATCCCGACCTGGCCGCCATTACCTATGTGGGCGATACCACGGTTGATGTGGTCAACACTCTGCTTCCCGATTCCAGCCAGATCACCGAGTGCGACGCCGGCACCACCTGCCATGTCTACTATGTCCTGGGCGTGGACGGCACACTGTATCAGTTCATCACTGTGCCGGTCTGGGATGTCGAAGCAGAGGCCGGCGAAGAGGTTGGCGCTTACCTGATCCGCGGCAGCATGGGCAACATCGGGCTGAGCTTCACCGACGTTGCTTCCCTGTCCATGGAGTATGTCGAGCTGTCTGAGGACAACTACGGCGTGGTGATTGCCGACGCGACCAGCGGCTCCATCTACTATGCCAACCTGGCCGGCGAGACGATTGTCAGCGGCAAGGTCGGCAGCGTGGACGGCGCGACCAACATCACCGCCCTGTATTCTGCACAGGCCGGCAACGCTTCTACCACTGCCATCGAGCATGGCATGGCCATGGCCATGACCCTGGCTTCCGATGTGCACAGCAACAGCGATGACAAGGCCGAGACTGACGATGTAGTCGTTGCTCAGACGGCGTTCATCGGCACCGAGCTGCGCAAGGCCGAGACCAGCGTGGACGAGGCCGAGACCTTCTCCGTCGAGCAGAACCTCGTTGCCAACGTGTCCACCGGCTCTGTCAACGCTGTGTCCGCTTCGGCGAGCACCAGCAAGAGCACCACGCTTGCCGCTTCCAACACCACGGTTGTCGTCAAGGACACCGAGGACATGACCAACGGCAAGTATGTTGTGACCTATGATCCGTCCAAGCTGACCTTCGTGTCTGCCACCTCCGCGCAGGAGCATTACGCAGTGAAGGTTGACGAGGCGGCTGGTACCGTCACCTTCGCCTTTGCCTCCGACAAGGCGGTTGCTGCCGGCACCGTGCTGGCCACCGTCCAGTTCGCGCACAGCGAGGACGTCAACACCACCATCACCATCACCACCGAGGAGCGCAACGAGAACGGCAACGTTTCCGAGACCCCGGTTGTGATCGTGGTGAAGAAGGAAGAGGAAGAGCCTGCTCAGCCGAGCAGACCCACCCCGACTCCGATCCGCGACAACTACAAGCTGCCCTTCGTCGATGTGGACGAAAAGGATCCGTACTATGACGCCATCAAGTACCTGTACGAGAACGGCATCATGAACGGCATCAGCCTGACGCAGTTCGGCCCCGATATGGAGCTGCAGCGTGCCATGCTGGTTACCATCCTCTATCGTATGGAAGGCAAGCCCGCTGTCGAGGGCAAGCACACCTTCTCCGATGTGGCCGACGGCCAGTATTACACCGAGGCTGTGGAGTGGGCGTCTGACAACGGCATCGTCAACGGCTTCACCGACGGCACCTTCAAGCCGACGCAGGCCGTCAGCCGTGAGCAGCTGGCTGCGATCATCTACAGATATGCACAGTACAAGGGCGTCAAGATCGCTGAGCCGACCGCGACCCTGAGCGCTGGCGCGTCTGTGTCCGATTGGGCAATGCAGAACGTCCTGTGGGCCCTGAGCGAGGGCATCCTGTCCTCCACCATGGCCAACCATGCAACTGCCAACGCCAACCGCGCTGAGGTTGCAGTGGCGATCTACGTTTACCTGACCAAGACCGCTGCCTAAGCAAGCCCCCGCACAACCCCCAGCAATTCATCAGCCCGGCAGGCCTTTGCCTGCCGGGCTGATTTTTTGTCTGTATGCAGGCTTTTTGTACCGGGCCGATTTGCGGGCTCATATCGGATGGCCCTGCGGCGCAGGGAGATGCGCGCTGCGGAAAGCAGCAGCGCCGCGGCGAAATGAACACCGCATGAAGACCGTGACGTCGCAGGACAGGGGGGACACTCGCGCAAAGAAAAACACAGACAGAAATCAGGGGCCGCAGAACGAATTCTGCGGCCCCTGAGCGGCATTGCTTATTTCTTTTTCTCGGGCTGAAGCGCCTCGCCGGCCAGGCCGTCGCGCGCCAGCATCTGTTCCATCACGGCGATGTCGGCGGTGATGTCCACTACGTCCGATTCGAACAGCTGATCCAGCTGCTGGCGATAGCCGGCAGCCAGCTTGTCCAGCGCATCGGTGATTTTCTGCTTGGCAAGGGCAATGTTCTCCCCCTCGATCCCCTGGGCTTCCATGCGGGCATAGGTCTCGGTAATTTTCAGCGTCTGGGGGAGATAATAGGCGGTGAAGCCGTGCAGGGCGTCGGCCTTTTCAGGACGCTCGTCCAGCAGCTGATACATCTTGCGCGTCAGGGACTCGATCTCATCGATCCGGGCCGACAGCGTCGGGTCGGCAATGGCATCGTTGGCTGCGCGGATGCGTCGCAGCATCTCGTTGTCCTCGGCGTGGGGCTCGGACTTGGAGGGCTGCCCGGCATCCGGCTCGTCATCCAGCTGCACATAGTCGTCCACATAGTCCGGCGAGAGCACCAGCAGCCCCTTCGAGCGGTCGAGATAGGCAAAGGCGAAATAGCCCCGGTCGATCATCTCCTGCAGGTCGCCGCACACGCGGCTGTATTTCAGCTCCAGCGCGTCGGCCAATGCGTGGACCGACAGGGCGGCGCGGTCCGGGCGGATCAGGTTTTGATACCGCTCAAACCGGCGGGCCTTTTCCGTGCCGAAATAGCCCCACAGGGCCAGAATCCCGCCCAGACAGGCGAGGATCGACAGCGGAATGACGGAGCTGAGCACATCCCACATGGAGGCGCTGCCCTGGAACAGGTCGCTCATGCTGCGGAAGAAGTCGATGACCGCGGCCAGTGTAAAGCCGCCGGCCATCAGGGTGCCGCAAATGGTTTTTGCTCTGGCAGCGGCGCGGGAAAGCGGTTTTTGGGGCCGGTGGGGTCGCTTGGACAGCTCATACTGGCGCTGCTCGGTTTTGTTGCGCGCAGCAGCTGGCTGCGTGGACTGAAACTGGCTGCCCAGGGCGCGGTTCACGGCCTCGCTGGCGGTGCGCATGGCCTCGTCCACAGCGGAGCTGGCGCTCTGCGCGGCCTTGTTGATGGCGGTATATACGTCGCTGCCGGCCGCCTGCCCGGTTTTGGCCGGAATCTGCTTCTGCCGCTTCTCCTTGCCGCGGCCCAGATAGATAAACAGTGCGATCAGCCCCGCGGGCGTGGCGCTGCACAGCAGAATGATGATGACCAGCCACCAGATCCAGTCGTTGCTGTGCTCCATAGGCATCAGCCCCCTTGTTGGAATGATTCAACATAATTATACACGGTTGAACAGCGGGTGTAAAGGGCTGTTTCCGGGTATCCTAGCCCTTGCGGATGCATCCCGCAAGAGGGGAGGGAAAGCAAAATGACACAAACCATTGCACTGCTGCAAACCTGCGATGCGGGCGTAAAAACAGCGGTAAACAGCCTGGAAAACGCGCTGCGCAAGACGCAGGACGAGGGCCTGCGGCGGCAGCTGCAGCGCTCGCTGGCAGAGCACCGGGCGCTGGGCAGCGAGCTGAAACAGGCGCTGGAGGCCGAACAGGCCGGCGGCAAGCCGCCCAGCGCCATGGCGCGGGTGATGGCGCAGGGAAAGATGAACCTGCGCTATGCCTTTTCGCCCAGCGACACCACGGTAGCTGAGCTGGTGTGGGACGGCTGCGCCATGGGCGCGCGCACGGTGTGCCGCGAGGAAAACCGCCGCCGGGACGCGGATCACACGGCCCATGACCTGGCGCGGCGCATTACGGACGTGGAACACCGGACTGCCCGCAGCCTGGAGCCATATTTATAAGAAGCCTGTGCAGAGGGCTTGACATTTATGCTCAGATCGGCTATAATATACTGGCAATTGGGTTTGCTTGCTAGTGTAGCTCAGCCGGTAGAGCAGCTGATTCGTAATCAGCAGGTCGTGTGTTCGAGTCACATCACTAGCTCCAGCAGCGGTGAAAATCCACGGATTTTCACCGCTGTTTTCTTCTGTCCAGCCCATCGGGCGGTCCGGCGGCGCGCCGCGTGGAAAATCGGCGCAATCCATGGCTGACCCGTTGACATTTCTGCCGGAGTATGCCATAGTGACAGAAAGAACAAACGTGGAAGGAGCGAGGAACATGAACAGCAAACGGATCCCCCTGACGGCCTTTCAGGCCGACGACAGCTTTGTCGGCCACGTGCAGCGGCTGGTGCGCGACGTGGTGATTCCCTATCAGTATCAGATTCTCAACGACGCACTGCCCGGCGTGGAAAAGAGCCACGCAGTGGAAAACATCCGTCTGGCGGCGAAGAAGCTCCACGGCGGCGAGGTTGGGCCCGACGAATTCTATGGCGCGGTGTTTCAGGACAGCGACGTGGCCAAGTGGATCGAGGCCGCGGCCTATTCCCTGGCTGCCGGCCCCAACCCGGAGCTGGAGCGGGAAATTGACGATGTGGTCGAGCTGTATGGTCAGTCGCAGCACCCGGACGGCTATGTTAACTCCTTTTTCACCATCAAGGCGCCAGACCGCCGCTGGAGCAACCTGCGCGACGCCCACGAGCTGTACTGTGCCGGGCATATGATCGAAGCGGCCGTGGCCTATTACGAGGTGACCGGCAAGCGGAACCTGCTGGATATCATGTGCCGCAGCGCCGACTGCATCTATGAGCAGTTTATGGTGCGCGAGCCGCGGGGCTGCTCGGGCCACCCGGAGATCGAGCTGGCGCTGATGCGCCTGGCCCATGCAACCGGCAACGAAAAATATCAGGAGCTGGCCAAGCACTTTGTCGATGTGCGCGGCCAGGAACCCAATTTCTTCCGTGAGGAGTGGAAACGAAACCCCTTCCCGGTGTGGGGCACGCCGCTGCCCATGGATCGCTATGACCTTGAGTACAGCCAGTCGGCCAGGCCCGTGCGCGAGCAGAAGGACGCGGTGGGGCACTCGGTCCGCGCCGGCTACCTCTACACCGCCATGGCGGACGTGGCCGGCGCAACCGGCGACGAGGCGCTGATGGACGCCTGCCGCGCCCTGTGGCAGAGCATCACCCAGCGTCGGATGTACATCACCGGCGGTATCGGCTCCACGGCCAACGGCGAGGCCTTTACCACCGACTATGACCTGCCCAACGACACCGTCTATGCCGAAACATGCGCCTCCATCAGCCTGATGTTCTTTGCCCGGGCCATGCTCGAAAACGAGCACCGCGGCGAATATGCCGACGTGATGGAGCAGGCGTTTTACAACACGGTGCTGGCCGGCATGCAGCTGGACGGCAAGCGGTTCTTCTACGTCAATCCGCTGGAGGTCATCCCCGGCGTGTCCGGCGTGATTTCCACCCACCGACACGTGCTGCCGACACGGCCGCAGTGGTATGCCTGCGCCTGCTGTCCGCCCAACGTGGCGCGGACGGTTTCGTCCCTGGGCGCCTATGCCTACAGCGAGAACGACGACACCTTCTTTATCGACCTCTATGCCGGCGGCACAGTGCAGACGCAGAAGGGCCTGCGCCTGACCTGCCGCACCGGCTTCCCCTATGACGGGGCTGTGCGCTATACCGTCGGCGGCGCGGGCGAGACCACCTTGGCCATCCGCATCCCGGCCTGGAGTGTGAACACGGCCCTGACGGTCAACGGCCAGCCGGTGGATCTGGCGGCCGTCACCCGCGACGGCTATGCCTATCTCACCCGCGCCTGGCAGGAGGGCGACCGGCTGGAGCTGGATCTGGACATGACGCCGCGGCTGGTCTATGCCTCGACCCGCGTGGCGGCCGACAGCGGCAAGGCCTGCGTCCGCCGCGGCGCGCTGGTCTACTGCGCCGAGGAGCCGGACAATGGCCCCATCCTGCCCCTGCGGATCGACCGCACCGCCATGCCGGAGGCCCTGCCCTTCGAGCCGGACACGCTGGGCGGCATCACCCCGGTGACGATTGCCGGCTTCCGCGCCGAGGACGACGGCAAGCTGTATTCCATCCTCCCGCCGCGCTATGTGCCGCAGACGATCCGCCTGATTCCCTAT
>CACXCV010000118.1 GCA_902766215.1 Oscillospiraceae bacterium | reverse complement strand
GGCCCGCTTGGCCTCCACGCCGGGGTGGGCGGTTTTGGTGCGGATGATGCAGCACAGGTGCTCGCCGGCGAGATTGTCCGGCGTGAGGTTGAGAAACGCGGAATCCATGTCTGCGCCCCTTTCTGCGTGCGGCGTCTGCCTGGAAAAAATAGACGCTGCGCGTTATATATCACAAAGTACATATTGAGCATACAGCGAAACCGCAGGGCTGTCAAGGCCGGGCGGGAAACTGTGCTTTGCCAGTGCAATTGACAAAAGAAACGCGTAGCGCTTCATGGCAGCTACAGCACGCCCAGCAGCACCCCCAGCCCGGCGGAGAAAAGAATCAGCGCGATGGGCGAGGGGGCGCGGCCCTTCCAGCGCCGCCAGCCCCATCCGGCGGCGGCTACCAGGGCAAAGATGATCAGCCCCTGTCAGTTGGGATGCAGTCCGCTGCCCAGTGTGGTGAGGCCCAGCAGGGTGCTCAGCCCCATAGTGACGGCGGTGGCCAGAATCAGTGCCACCACGCAGGGCCGCACACCGGAGAGAAAGGCGCTGACGCCGGCATATTTCAGCAGGCTGCGCAGCAGCGCGGCAATGAGCAGAATGATGACGAACGACGGCAGCACCACGCCCAGCGTGGCCAGCAGCGAGCCGAACACCCCGCCCTGCGATGCGCCGATGAACGTGGCCATGTTCACGGCCAGGGGGCCGGGGGTGGACTCTGACACGGCGATGAAGTTGAGAAACTGCGCCTCTGTCAGCCAGCCGTTTGCCAGCACCGTTTCGCGGATCAGCGAGATCATGCCGTAGCCCCCGCCGAAGGAGACGGTGCCGATTTCCAGAAAGGTGAGAAACAGCTTCAGATAGATCATCCCTGCCGCCCCGCTTTCCCGGCGCGGCGCACCAGCCAGACGGCCACACCGGCCGTGCCGCTGAGAAGGATGAACCAGATAGAGGAAAAGCGCACCGCGCAGAGGGAGAAAACCAGCATTGCCCCGCCCACGGCGGCGGCGATCAGACGGCTGAACCAGCTTTTCTCCAGCCCGCGGAGCATCTTCCACCCGGCGGAAAAGATCAGATATACCACACAGGCCTGAATGCCGCGAAAGGCATAGGCCACATAGGTCAGGCTTAAAAACCGGTCAAGAAACAGGGAAATGCAGAAAATGATGACAAACGACGGAATACACACCGCTGCCGTGGCCACCGCGGCCCCTGCCGCGCCGGCGGTGCGGTAGCCGATGTAGGTGGCGCTGTTAATCGCCACCGGCCCGGGCGTGGATTCGGCGATGGCTGTCATGTCCAGAAACTCGGCCTGGGTCAGCCACTTCTTTTTACCGACAAATTCGTCCTCCAGCAGGGCGAGCATGGCATAGCCGCCGCCGAAGGTAAACGCACCGATTTTCAAAAAGGTGAGAAAGAGCGTCAGCTGTTTTTTCATATGTGCTCCAGTCTGCTGCGGAAAATCCGGGTAGTTTATTGTTCATATGCGCCCAGCACTTTGCCGACATAAACGGTGTGCAGGTCGCGCTGGGGATAGCATTTGTCCAGCAGCGCCCGGTCGGTAAAGCAGTCGGCCCGCAGCGTGTCCACATAGAGCGTCTGCACCAGCAGCACCTGACGCGCCTGCTCAAAGACGGGAATTCCGTCCAGCCAGGTCACATGCAGGCCTGCGTCGGCAATCTTGTCCCGGTCGCGGCCGGAGACGCGGCCAAGCATGGACAGCTGCGCGCGCCAGGCTTCGTCGAAAAAGCAGAGGGAAAACCGCCCCTGCGCCTCGACAAACTGATGGGTATAGCGGCTGGGCCGGATGTAGACCGTGACGACATCCTCGCCCCAGAGCGTACCTGCGCCGCCCCAGCTGGCGGTCATGGTGTTGACGCCGGCATCGTCGCCGGCGGTGATGAGCATCCAGTCGCGGCCGATGCGCTGGAAGGGATTGAAGTCCAGTGTGGTGAGAGAAATCGGTTGAAACGACATGGTGTACTGCCTCCTGTCTGTGCTGCAAGTCCGGCCCCGCGGCCGGCGCTGGCTCCAGTATAGCACAGCCGGCGCGGAGCGTAAAGCGGATTTGGCCGCTTGCGTTTTTTTCATGGGAATGCTATCATAGCGGCAGAAAATCAGACACGGGAGGAATCGAATATGGATCTGAACTATACGGAGTTTGCCGTGCAGAAGACCATGGAGCTGCTGGCCATCGACAGCCCCTCGGGCTATACCAGGGCGGCGGAGGACTATGTGGCGGCGCAGTTTGCCGCGCTGGGCTGCCCGGTGCAGCGCACGGTCAAGGGCGGCATTCTGGCCGACCTGGGCGGCACGGACGCGGACAACGCCCTGCTGCTGGAGGCGCACGCCGACACGCTGGGCGGCATGGTGGCCGAGATCAAGGGCAACGGCCGGCTGCGGATTGTCAACGTGGGCGGGATGAACGCCAACAATGCCGAGGCGGAGAACTGCCGCGTGGTGACCAAGTTCCGCGGCGTGTATGAGGGCACGCTGCAGCTGGTCAACGCCTCGCTGCATGTCAACGGCGACTACAGCACCACCAGCCGCAAGTTTGATGTGATGGAGGTTGTGCTGGACGAGGCAGCCGACACGGCCGAGGCGGTGAAGGCGCTGGGCATTTCGGTGGGCGACTTTGTCTGCTTTGATCCGCGCAGCCGCGTGACGGCCAGCGGCTATATCAAGAGCCGCTTTCTGGATGACAAGCTCAGCGTGGGCATCCTGCTGGGCTTTGCCAAGTACCTCAAGGATCAGAATATCACGCCCGCCCGCCGGGTGTATGTCCATGTGACGGTGTATGAAGAGGTGGGCCACGGCGGCGCAGCCTCGGTGCCGGCCGGTGTGACCGAGGCCATCTCGGTGGACATGGGCTGCGTGGGTGAGGGCCTGCAGTGCACCGAGCGGCAGGTGTCCATCTGCGCCAAGGACAGCGGCGGCCCCTACAGCTATGACGTGGTGTGCGGGCTGATTGCCGCTGCGCAGAAAACCGGCGCGGACTATGCCGTGGACATCTATCCCCACTATGGCTCCGACGTGGAGGCCACGCTCAGTGCCGGCCACGACCTGCGCCATGGCCTGATCGGCGCGGGCGTCTATGCCTCCCACGGCTATGAGCGCAGCCACAAGGATGGCGTGACCAACACCCTCAAGCTGCTGGAGGGCTATGTATGCGGATAAAGCGCGCGGCCTGTGCGGCGCTGCTGCTGTGCCTGCTGCTTTTGCTGGGCGGCTGTGCCCGGCAGGAGCAGCCGCTGCCCGCCGGCATGGACGGGACCCAGGTGATTGCCGAGGCCATCACCGTGGCCGAGGAGCTGTGCTCCGGCAAGGCGCAGCAGGTGTATGACCGCCTGCGCGCCGACGTGGCCGAGGGCCTGACAGTGGACGATGTGGCGGCCCTGGCCCCGTCGCTGGGCGACTGGGTTGGCGTAACCGGCAGCCATGCCGCCGGCCAGACAGACAAAAAAACCGGCGAGACCTATGCCATGGCCACGCTTACCTGCAGGTTTGAAAAGGGCAAGCGGCTGATCTATGTGGGCTTTGACACCGAGGGGACCCTCATCGGCCTGCGCGTGAGTAAAGCGAATTGAACGGAATAGAATGACAGGCTGCCGCTTGGCGCCCTGCCCCGAGCAAATCCGGGACAGGGCGCCGCTTTGTTTTTTGGGGGCTGCGGCGCCGGGCCCAAATGCGGCGGGGTAAAGTTCCGGGACAATATCCACAAAAAAGAGAGGACAATGTTGTGCATATCGGGAGTTGAAATAATAACGTTGAGAATGATATAATAT
>CACXCV010000117.1 GCA_902766215.1 Oscillospiraceae bacterium | reverse complement strand
CAGGCGGGAGGCAATGTGATACTCCTCCAGATAGATGGCCTTGACCGCGCCCAGGTCCGGGCTGGCCATAAAGCCGCCGATGATCGTGGCCACGTCCAGCAGCGCATCGTTGGCCGCCTTTTTCGCCACGCGCAGCGACTCGTGGGCAGCGTACTGCTCCGTTTCGCTCATCTTGTCATATTTTGCTTGCAGCTCAGAGAGGGACTTTTCCAGCTCCTTGTGCTTTTTGATCCGGTGCTCCAGGTGGCTGATGGTGTCCTTGACATACTTGGGCGCCACCTCGTCGCGGGTGCGGCCATAGTACATGGTGCGGCCGTCGGTCTGCTTATAGACCTGCAGGATGGCGCGGCCCAGCGTGGATTTGCCGCAGCCGGACTCGCCCACCAGGCCGAAGGTCTCGCCCTCATAGATGTCCAGCGTAATGCCGTCGTTGGCCTTGACATACATCCCCGCCTTGCCGGTGGGGAAATACTGCTTCAGGTTGCTGATTCGGAGCAGCACTTTCTGTTTATTTTCCATGGCGCGCCTCCTTGTCCGGATAGAAGCAGCGGATTTCCTGGCCCTCGGCTACCTGAACCATCTCAGGCTCCGCGTTGATGCACTTTTCAGTGCAGTATTTGCAGCGTGGTGCAAATTTGCAGCCCTTGGGCAGATCCAGCGGGTGCGGCACTGCGCCGGGAATGGCGTCCAGGCGGTCGGACTTGGTGTCAAGCCGCGGAACAGACTCCAGCAGGCCCTCGGTGTACGGATGCGAGAACCTGGCGTCCTTGGCAAAGATCACGTGACGCGGCACATGCTCGACCACCTGGCCGCAGTACATCACGGCCACGTCATCGGCCATCTGGTTGATAACACCCAAGTCATGGGTGATGAACATAATGGCCGTGCCGTGCTCGCGCTTCAGGTCGTTCATCAGGCGCAGAATCTGAGCCTGAATGGTCACGTCCAGCGCCGTGGTCGGCTCGTCAGCAATCAGCAGCTTTGGCTGGCAGGCCAGCGCCATGGCAATCATCACGCGCTGACGCATACCGCCGGAAAGCTGGTGCGGATACTGCTTGGCAACCCGCTCGGGGTTGGGGATCTTGACATCGGACAGCAGACGCACACACTCGGCTGCCGCCTGTTTTTTGTTCATCTTCTGATGCAGGATGAACGGCTCGGACAACTGACGCTCCACGCTGAAAACCGGGTTCAGGCTGGTCATCGGCTCCTGGAAGATCACCGAAATCGCGTTGCCGCGGATGGTGTACATTTCATTGGTGGAAATCTTGGTCAGGTCTTTGCCCTCGAAAAGGATCTCGCCGGAGTCGATATAACCGTTGCCGTCCAGCAGGCGCAGGATGCTCATGGCGGCGACCGACTTGCCGGAGCCGGACTCGCCCACAACGCCCAGCGTCTTTCCGGGCTCGATGGAGTAGGATACGCCATTAACGGCTTTCACGATGCCGCGCTTGGTTGTAAAGTAGGTATGCAGATTTTTTGTTTCAAGCAGTGCCATTTCTCTACTCCCTCCCTTATCTCGAGTTGCTCTTGGGATCCATTGCGTCGCGCAGGCCGTCGCCGATCAGGTTAATGCAGATCGTGCACAGGCCAAACACTGCCGCCGGGAAAACCCAACGCCACCAGTATTGCTGAATCACGATGGAGTTATTCGCGCCATTGAGCATATTGCCCCAGGTCGGCGTGGGCAGCGGAATACCAAAGCCCAGATAGGACAGAGTGGACTCGGTCAGCATGCAGGTGGCAAAGTCCAGCGTGATCGACACCAGCATGACGCTCATGACGTTGGGCAGGATGTGCTTGAGGATGATCACGCCCTCGCGGACGCCCATGGTCTTGGCCGCGGTGACATATTCCATCTCGCGCTGGGCAAAGATCTGCGAACGGACCTGGCGGCAGGTGCCGGTCCAGGACAGCACGCCCAGCACCACCATGATCAGATACATGCGGTTGGTGGTTGACATGCTCGAGCCAATGACCGCCGAGAGGATCATGGCAAACGGGATAAACGGCAGGCCGCTGACGAT
>CACXCV010000116.1 GCA_902766215.1 Oscillospiraceae bacterium | reverse complement strand
CCAAGGTCTTCGCCCTGGGCGGCAAGATTACCAACACCGGCCTGGTCGAGATCCCCATGGGCACCCCGCTGCGCACCATCATCGAGGAGATCGGCGGCGGCGTCCCCCACGGCAAGAAGTTTAAGGCTGTGCAGACCGGCGGCCCCTCCGGCGCCTGCATCCCGGCCTCGAAGCTGGACGTGCCCATCGACTACAAGAACCTGACCAACATCGGCGCCATGATGGGATCCGGCGGCATGATCGTCCTGGACGAGGACGACTGCATGGTCGATATCGCCAAGTTCTTCCTGCAGTTCACCGTGGACGAGAGCTGCGGCAAGTGCGCCCCCTGCCGCATCGGCACCAAGCGCATGCTGGAAATCCTCAACAAGATCACCGACGGCAACGGCACCATGGAAGACCTGGAGACCCTGGAAGAGTTGGCCAAGCACCTGCAGAACAGCAGCCTGTGCGCCCTGGGCCAGACCGCGCCGAACCCGGTCCTGTCCACCATGGTCAACTTCCGCGACGAGTACATCGCTCACGTCGTTGAAAAGCGCTGCCCGGCCGGCGTCTGTAAGCACCTGCTCCGCTACAGCATCGACCCCGAGAAGTGCAAGGGCTGCTCTGCCTGCGCCCGTGCCTGCCCGGTCAACGCAATCTCCGGTGAGATCAGAAAGCCCTTCACCATCGACAAGAGCAAGTGCATCAAGTGCGGCAGCTGCATGGAGAAGTGCAAGTTTGGCGCGATTTCCAAGGGCTGAGGGAGGTTACTGTAAATGGAACTGCTGAATATCAAAATTAACGGTGTCGAGATTCAGGCGCCCGCCGGCTCGACCATCATCGAGGCCGCGCACTATGCCGGCATCGACATCCCCTCTCTGTGCTATCTGAAGGGACTCAACGAAATCGGCGCCTGCCGCCTCTGCGTCTGCGAGGTCAAGGGTTCCCGCGCGCTGGTCGCCGCCTGCGTCTACCCCATCAACGAGGGCATGGAGGTCTTTACCAACACGCCGAAGGTGGTCAAGAGCCGCAAGATGACCCTGGAGCTGATCCTGTCCAACCACCGCATGGAATGTCTGACCTGCTCGCGCAGCGGTGACTGCGAGCTGCAGCAGCTCGCCAAGGATCTGGGCGTGGACATCGTCCGCTTCCAGACCGAGAAGCCTGTCCCGCAGATTGAGGATTCCGCGCTGCATCTGGTGCGCGACAACTCCAAGTGCGTCCTGTGCCGCCGCTGCGTCGCAGCCTGCGCACATCAGGGCATCGGTGTCATCGGTGCCAACAACCGTGGCTTCAAGACCACCATCGGCTGCGCGTTCGAGCGCGACCTGAACGAGACCGCCTGCGTGAGCTGCGGCCAGTGCATCGTTGCCTGCCCGACCGGCGCACTACGCGAGAAGGACAACACCGCCGAGGTGTGGGCTGCGCTGCGTGACCCGCAGAAGCACGTCGTCGTCGGCACGGCACCGGCCGTCCGCGCCACGCTGGGCGAGTGCTTCGACATGCCGATCGGCACCAATGTCGAGGGCAAGATGGTCGCCGCCCTGCGCCGCATGGGCTTCGATAAGGTCTTTGACGTGGACACCGGCGCCGACTTCACCATCATCGAAGAGGGTACCGAGCTGCTCGAGCGCATCAAGAACGGCGGCAAGCTGCCGATGATCACCTCCTGCTCTCCCGGCTGGATCCGCTATGCCGAGCAGTATTATCCCGATTTCCTGGACAACCTCTCCTCCTGCAAGAGCCCGCAGCAGATGTTCGGCGCTCTGGTCAAGACCTACTACGCCGACAAGATGGGTCTCGATCCCGCCGACATCGTTGTCGTGACCGTCATGCCCTGTACCGCCAAGAAGTACGAGGTCAAGCGTCCCGATATGCAGGCCGCCAAGGGCTGCAACGATGTGGACATCTCCATCACCACCCGCGAGCTGGCCAACATGATCAAGTCCATGGGTCTGCGCTTCACCGCCCTGCCCGACGAGGACTTCGACCCGATGCTGGGCATCTCCACCGGCGCGGCCACCATCTTCGGCGCGTCCGGCGGTGTTATGGAAGCCGCTCTGCGTACCGTCTCCTCCGTCCTCGTCGGCAGTGACGACGCGGCTCCGCTGGAGTACCACGAGATCCGCGGTATGCAGAACGCCAAGGAAGCCGTCTACGAGCTGCCCGGCAAGACGGTTCGCGTCGCGGTCGTCTCCGGCACCAAGAACGCGGGCGAGCTGCTCGAGGCAGTCCGCCGCGGCGAGAAGGAGTACGACTTCATCGAGGTCATGTGCTGCCCGGGCGGCTGCATCAACGGCGGCGGCCAGCCCTATCAGCCGACCGCGGTGCGCAGCTTCACCGACCTGAAGGCCCTGCGCGCCAAGGCCCTGTATGACGAGGATGCGGGCAAGACCCTGCGCCGCAGCCATCTCAACCCCATTGTCCAGGAAGTGTATTCCAGCTATCTGGGCGCCTGGGGCGGCGAGAAGGCGCATCACATCCTGCACACCAAGTATCACGCGCAGCCCAAGTATCGCCTGTGATTTTTAAAACGCTTTGCTGACATGCTCCGCGACGCGGCCCCGCCCGGGGCCGCGTCGCCTGCATGGGGAAAGCGCGCAGCCGTGGACAGCAGGGGAAAATCCTGCTTTTTGCTTGCACTTTCAGCCAATTTGTGATATGATACCCGCTGCATAAAGCACTTGTTAAGGACCGTCTATCTGTACAGGAGGAACGAACATGCGAATCAAAGTCTGCGCCGACAGCACCTGCGACCTCTCTCCGGAGCTTGCAGCACGGTTTGACGTCAACATTCTGCCGCTGTATGTCTCTCTGGGCGACCAGGCGCGCAAGGACGGCATTGAGGTCACGCCGGCGGATATCTACAGCCATGTGGACGCCGGCGGCGGGCTGCCGACCACGTCCGCCATCACGCCGGAGGACTATGTAGAAGAGTTTCGCCGTTTTGCGCCGGAATATGACGCGGTGGTGCATGTGACCATCGGTTCGGGCTTTTCCAGCTGCTATCAGAACGCCTGTATTGCTGCCGAGGGGTTTGACAATGTCTACCCGGTCGATTCGCAGAACCTGTCCAGCGGCCAGGGTTTGGTGGTTGTCGAGGCGGTGCGCCGCGCCGCGGCCGGCATGGAGATTCACCAGCTG
>CACXCV010000115.1 GCA_902766215.1 Oscillospiraceae bacterium | reverse complement strand
TTGCACTCGCCGGTTTTCAATGCGCAGGCAATCACCGCCCGGCCAAAGTCGCCCAGGAACTGCGGCGGCGCCGCCGCCATACGCCCGCCGTCGCCGCCCACCAGGCCGCTGGCCGAGCGCTGCGCCGGGTCATAGTCCTCCACCGCCTCGACCATGGCCTGCCAGCGGCGGGCCATCTTCCCCAACGAGTTTTCGCGGCTCACGCCCCGGTCGGCCAGATCGCTCTGCAGGATGGCTTCCCACAGCGGGGCCGTCTGGGCCGCCGCCAGCATGTTTTCCACCGAAGCAAAGGCCATTACGGTCCCTCCATTTCCAGATAGGTCACCGAGCGCACGTCCTCCTGCGCCCGCAGCTGCGCCAGCAGCTGTTCCGGCACCGGCTGATCAAATTCCAGTACCATCACCGCCAGCCCACCCCGCCGGTCGCGGTAGAGCTGCATGGTGGCAATGTTCATGCCGCTGCGGCCCAGCAGGGCCGTCACCGCACCCAGCACGCCGGGCCGGTCCTCGTTGCGGATGATCAGCGTGGGCGCTTCGCCGTCAAAGGCCGCCTCCATGCCGTCAATGGCGTTGATCCGCACCCGGCCGCCGCCCAGCGACGAGGCCTGCACCGACATGCGCTTGTTCCCGTGGGTCAGGCGCAGCAGCACCGTGTTGGGGTGAACGCCGCGCAGTTCGGTGCGGCTGACCGTCACGACCATGCCGCAGGCCTCGGCCACGGCGGGGCTGCGGGGGATACGCGCGTCGTCCGGCGCCATGTCCAGCAGCCCGGCAATCAGCGCCCGGTCGGTTCCGTGGCCCTTGCCGGTGGCGGCAAAGCTGCCCGTCAGCAGCAGCTCCGCCCGGTCGGGCCGGCCGCCCAGCAGCCGCCGGGCAATCTGTCCGATCCGCACTGCGCCCGCCGTATGCGAGCTGGACGGCCCCACCATAATCGGACCCATGATGTCAAACAGATTCACGCGCTCACCTCACCTGTCCGCTGCCGTAGATGACATACTTGGTGCTGGTCAGCTGCCGCAGGCCCATCGGCCCGCGGGCGTGCAGCTTCTGCGTGGCGATGCCGATTTCGGCCCCCTCGCCGAACTCGCCGCCGTCGGTAAACCGGGTCGAGGCATTGACATACACCGCCGCCGCGTCCACCTCGTTCAAAAACCGCTGCGCCTGGAAATAGTCCGAGGTAACAATGGCTTCCGAGTGCCCGGTGGAGTGCGCGGCAATGTGCTCCAGCGCCTCGTCCATGCCGGACACTACCTTAATAGACAGGATATAGTCGCCGTATTCGGTGTCCCAGTCGCTCTCGTCCGCCGGCTCAGCCGTTGGGAGGATGGCACAGGTCTCCGGGCAGCCGCGCAGCCGGCAGTGCCACGGCTCCAGCCGGGCCTGGGCCATGGGCAGAAAGGCCGCCGCCGCGTCCCGGTCCACCAGCAGCGTCTCCGCCGCGTTGCACACCGAGGGGCGCGAGCACTTGGCGTTTTCAATGATCCGCGCCGCCATGTCCAGGTCGGCGCTGCGCTCAACATAGACGTGGCACACGCCCGCGCCTGTCTCGATTACCGGCACCCGCGCGTTTTCCACCACCGAGCGGATCAGCCCCGCGCCGCCCCGGGGGATCAGCACGTCGAGATAACCCCGCAGGCCCATCAGCTCAGTGGCCGAGGCACGGCTGGTGTCCTGCACCAGGCTGATGGCATCCTCCGGCAGGCCCGCCCGGGCAATGGCCCCGCGCATCAGCGCCGTCAGGGCGTTGTTGGTGGCAAATGCCTCCTTGCCCCCGCGGAGAATCACCGCGTTGCCCGCCTTGAGGCACAGCACCGCCGCGTCCACGGTCACGTTGGGCCGGGCTTCATAGATCATGCCGATCACGCCCAGCGGCACCGTCTTTTTGCCGATCTGCAGGCCGTTGGGCCGGGTGGTCATCTCCACCATCCGCCCCACCGGGTCCTCCAGCGCCATTACCTGCCGCACCCCGGCCGCCACGCCGCGGATGCGCCCCTCGTCCAGCAGCAGCCGGTCAAGCATCGCCGGGCGCATGCCCGCCGCTCTGGCCGCCGCCATGTCGGCGGCGTTGGCCGCCAGCACATCGTCCCAGCAGGTTTCCAGGGCCAGGGCAATGGCCTCCAGTGCCTGATTCTTCTGCACCGTCGAGGCCGTGGCCAGCACCCGCGCCGCCGCCCTGGCCTGCGCGCCCTGCCGCTCCAGCTCAGTCATACCAGCGCCCCCTTCTGTGCGCGGAACAGCGTGCCGATGTGCCCGCCGTCCGCCAGAAAATACAGATTGTCCGGCTTTTCGCCGTTAGTAATCACCATGTCCACCCCGGCGGCGTTGGCAATCTCCGCCGCCTGGAATTTGGTCAGCATCCCGCCGGTGCCCAGGCTGCTGCCGGCCCCGCCGGCCAGCGACCACAGCTCGTCGGTCAGCCCGTCGATCACCGGGATCAGCCGGGCGTCTGGGTCGCGGTGGGGGTCATGGTCAAACACGCCGTCGATGTCGGAGAGCAGCACCAGCAGATCGGCTCCCAGCAGCGAGGCGACAATGGCCGACAGCGTGTCGTTGTCGCCAAAGACCTTGTGCTCCGACTCGATCTCCTCAAAGCAGACCGAGTCGTTTTCGTTGACGATGGGCAGCGCGCCCAGCTGCAGCAGTGAGTTGAAGGTCCGCTCGAGGTTGGCGCGGCTGACCGCGTCGTCCACATCGGCCCGGGCGAGCAGGATCTGCGCCACCGTGCAGCCGTATTCGCCGAAAAACTTGTCGTACAGGTGCATCAGCTCGCACTGCCCCACCGCAGCAGCCGCCTGCTTGACCGACAGCTCGCGCGGGCGCTCGCGCAGGCCCAGCTTGCCCACGCCCACGCCGATGGCGCCGGAGGAGACCAGCACCACCTCGTTGCCCTTGCCCCGAATATCCGACAGCACCCGCGCCAGATGATCCATATTCCGAAAGTTCAGCCCACCCGACCGGTGCGTCAGGGTCGAGGTGCCGACCTTTACTACAATTCGTTTGCCCATAATATGTTTTCCATTCCTTTTCTACCATAACCCCTAAAAAAAACTTGGAATCTGCGGTAGTTTGATATTGAATTTTCTCGTCTTATATCATAGAATAGATGCACCGGAAAGGCAAGCATGTCTTTTGTAAATTTTCAGCAGTCCATTCCCGGCTTCCGGCGGGAGGCTCTGCCCACAGGGGGTCTGTCCATGCTGAATATCGTCCTGGTGGAGCCGGAGATCCCGCAGAACTGCGGCAACATAGCCCGCACCTGCGCCGCCACGGGCAGCGTTCTGCACCTGATCCGCCCGCTGGGCTTTGACATTTCCGACCGCGCGGTCAAGCGCGCCGGCCTGGACTACTGGCATCTGGTCGATGTCCGCGACTATCCCTCGCTGGACGAGTTCTGGCAGCAGAATCAGCCGGAGGAATTCTATCTTCTCTCCACCAAGGCGCCCCGTTCCTATACCGAGGTCAGCTATCCTGACGGATGCTGGCTGTTCTTTGGGGCGGAGACGCGCGGTCTGCCGGAGCCGCTGCTGTATGCGCACCCGGATCGCTGCCTGCGCATCCCCATCCGGGCCGAGGCCAGAAGCCTGAACCTTGCCAATTCCGTTGCAATTGTTACCTTTGAGGCGCTGCGGCAGCTGGAGTTTCCCCACCTGTCCCCCGCCGGAAAAATGGCACAACCCCAATCCCCGTCTTCCCAGCAGATTTGAAAGGAGAACATCATCACCATGAACAGGAAATACCGCAGAGCAGTTATTGCCGCCAACTGGAAAATGAACAAGACCCCCAGCGAGACCCGTGACTTCTGCACGACCCTGCGCGGCATGCTGCCCCGCAGCCGCTGGTGCGACATCATCCTCTGCATGCCCGCCATCGACATTCCCTCCGGCATGCGCGTGCTGAAGGACACCCGCGTGGCTATCGGCGCAGAGAACATCCACGAGAAGGCCTCCGGCGCCGTCACCGGCGAGATCGCCGGCAGCATGCTGGCTGATGCCGGTGTGAAGTATGTCATTGTCGGCCACTCCGAGCGCCGTGAGATGGGCGAGAGCGACGCCCGCGTCGCCGCTAAGCTGCGCGCCGTGCTGGACAACGGCATGAGCGCCATCCTCTGCGTGGGCGAGTCGCTGGAGCAGCGCGAGCTGGGCGTCACCGAAGAGTGGATTGCCATGCAGCTGAAGATTGCCCTGAGCGTGGTCAAGCCCGAGGAGCTGAAGAAAGTCGTCATCGCCTACGAGCCCATCTGGGCCATCGGCACCGGCAAGACCGCCACGCCCGAGCAGGCGCAGGAGGTCTGTGAGTTTGTCCGTTCGGTGGTCCGCAAGCTGTATGGTGCGCGTCCGGCCCGCTCGGTGCCCGTTCTCTACGGCGGCTCCATGAACGAGAAGAACGCCTATGACCTGCTGGCTAAGCCCGACATCGACGGCGGCCTGATCGGCGGCGCTTCCCTCGACCCCGAGAAGTTCCTGCAGATCATCCACGCAGCCAACCAGTCCAACGACTAAGTGCATTTTTCACCGCCCCCTGTACCCGGAGGTACAGGGGGCGGTTTTTGTCCGGCCGTGTGCCGGCAGGGCGGCATAAACGCCGGGGGATGCTTCCCGCCCGGCAGAAACGGGAGCCGCGGCGTGCGCCGCGGCTCCCGTTTCTGTGTATGGATATAAAGAATCCAGCCCTCCGCTGCAAAGCGAAGCTTACTTCACCAGCCAGCGGTCATAGGCAGCCTGCTGAATCTCCAGATAGCGCCGCCAGCCGATCTGCTCCATTTCGTCGAGATAGGTGTTCCAGGTGTCGTCATTCAGTTCCACCTCGCCGGTGATCCACTTGGCAAACATCTCTTCGCGCTTGACGTCCAGGTCGCTCTGGATGGCGGAGTACTCCGATGCCTCTTCCGCAGTGAAGGAGAGCGCCGCACTCATGCGGTACTCGCCGATCTGGCCCCAGCACTCCTTATAACGCAGCGCCTCTTCGCTCAGGGACAGCTCGTTGCGGTCGATGAGCAGGGTCAGGCCGTTGTTGATGAGATAGTAATGAATGGCACCGAAGAAATACAGGCCTTTGTCGTTGTGCATAATCTTGTCCGTAAACTGCGGCTTGCCGTTCTCATCATAATAGAAGGTGTCGCCCTCGATGCCATAGTTGGTCAGGATCGAGCCTTCCTCGCTGTAGAAATAGTCCATAAACTTGGTGGCGATGTCGGGGTGCTCGCCATCGGCCCAGATCATCCAGCCATAGGGCGACAGCAGGCAGGAAACATCGTCGCCATTGAAGGTGACCTTGGAAGGAACGCCCTTCTCCAGGCTGGCGTTGCCGACCAGCTCGTAATAGGCGCCTTCCGGAGCCAGACCCATGTCGGCGTAGTAGGAGCCGACTGCGGAGGTAATCAGGTTCGCCGCGCCGACCACGTTGCGGGCCAGGCGCTCCTTGTCCGCCTCGTGCTGCGGGTTGTTGGAGGAGAAGAAATCGGGCTCGATCAGGCCCTTGTCATACCAGGAGTGCAGCAATTCCATGTACTGGCGCCAGCCGTCGGACACAAAGCAGTACTGCAGCTGGCCGTCCACCTTGATCAGGCCGGACCAGCAGACGTTGTACGCGCCGCTGAAGTGGTTGGACTGCGGCAGGCCTGTCTTATACAGATCCAGAGGTGCTTCGCCGCCGGTCTTCTTCTCCTTGAAGGTCATCAGCATGTCTTCCCACTCGGCAATGGTCTCGGGCGGCTCCATGCCCAGCTCATCCAGCCAGTCGCGGCGGACCGTGTAGCCGCACCAGCCCGGCTCCTTCCGCTCGGTTACCTGACTGAAGGCCATGATGTGGCCGCTGTCGGTATACGCAGCCTTGCGGTTGTTGTCGTCGGCATAGACCCAGGTCAGATAGTTGGGGATCCAGTCCTCATGGTCGCTCAGGCAGACAAAATTGCCGTCTTCATACGCCTGATCCAGGCCTCCGGCATAGTGGCGGCTGACGTTCATGATGTCCATGAAGTCTTCCGCGGCCAGCGCCAGCTTCATCTGCTCGGCAAACGCCATGGAGGAAAGCGTGGTAATGTCCAGGTTGATGCCGGTACGGCGGGGCGCCTCGTTCCAGGGGATGTTGTCGGGATGATCCACCTGCGTAACCAGAGACGAAATCTCGTTGGGCAGGAAGGTCATCAGTGTCAGGGTCACATCGTCGTTGGCCAGGCGGGGCCAGACCAGGCCGTTGTCATCGGCGGCGGGTTCGCCGTCGGCAGGCTGGTCAGCCTCGGCGGTGTCGTCAGCCGGGGCATCGTCGGCCGGGGCATCGTCCGCAGGGGTGTTGGTCGTGCTGGTGTCTGCAGCAGGAGCATCGGTTTTCGGTGTCGATGCGCAGGCAACCAGGGGCAGCACCAGCAGGGAAACCAGAAGAAGAGCAAGCAAGCGTTTCACAATAGAGTCCTCCCTCATTTTCTTTCTGCACCGCCGTGTGCGCCGCCGTGCGGACAGCCTATGTTTGCCGCTGTCAAAAGTCCGTCACATCTGCGACACTTCGATGCGTTGATATTTTACATCCATTCTTATTGTTTGTCAATTGATGTATACAATAATTTTTGCATTGCATTCAAAATCATTACCATTGTCTATATCTTTTCTATTCTCGGTCCACCCCGTCCACCCCGCCGGACGCGCCGCGTGCCCGCAGTCGTTTTTCATCACTTTTGCCATATACAAACGCCGCCGGTCTGTGCTATACTGGGGTCATCAAATATGCGCCGCAGTCTCCGACGGGAGTCGCGGCAGCAGGAGGAATTGCATATGGCAAACTACAGGCGCACCGACCTGGACAAGACCAGGCGGCTGGTTGCCCTGGCGCTGTTCACCGCCATCGTTGTGGTGCTGCAGCTGCTGGGCAGCTTCATTCGATTCGGCACCTTCTCCATTTCATTGGTGCTGGTTCCCATCGTCATCGGCGCAGTGCTGTACGGGCCGTGGGCCGGCGCGTTTCTGGGCGCCGTGTTCGGCCTGGTGGTGCTGCTCTCCAGCGACGCGGCAGCCTTTCTGGTCATCAGTCCCCTGGGCTGCATTCTCACCGTGATGCTCAAGGGTGCGCTGTCCGGTCTGTGCGCCGGCCTGGTCTACCGGCTGCTGCACAGGGCCAACGAATATGCCGCCATCGTCGCCGCGGCCATTGTCTGCCCCGTGGTCAACACCGGCGTGTTTCTGCTGGGCTGCCTGGCCTTCTTCATGGGCTATGTGGCCGACGTGGCGCAGCAGGTCGGCTTCTCCGGCTCCACCGGCGCATATCTCATCGTCGGCTTTGTGGGGCTGAACTTTGTCTTCGAACTGGCGGTCAACGCCGTGCTCAGCCCGGTGATCGTCCGGCTGACCCGCATCGGCAGAAAATCATAATCGCACGTGTTCCAGGCGCCCTGTTTTCACGAACAGGGCGCCTGTTTTTGCCGAAAAAGCCCGTTGGTCCCGTTTCGGCGGCCTGCGGCGCTTGTTTTCTCTCCCCGGCTGTGGTAAGATAGCGTTACCAACACTTCAGGAGGTTACACTTATGAACGGTGAATGGTCCCTCGACGCCCTGTACCCGGGCTTTGACGACCCCAAATATCAGGCTGACCGCGTCCGTCTCACGGCGCTGTGCGCCGCGCTGAACGACCTGTCCGGCCGCCTGTCCGACCTGGAGCCGGCCCAGGCCCTGCACCAGGTTCTGTCCCTGCAGGAGGAGCTGCGCCAGCTGTCCACGCTGCTGATGGGCTATTCCAGCCTGCGGCAGAGCACCAACTCCCGCGACGCCGACGCCGTGTCCAACATGGGCCAGCTGCAGGCGGAGCTGAGCAGCGTCTCCGGCGCCAACGCCGCTTTCGAGGCCTATGTTGCCGCGCTGCCCGACCTGGAGCCGCTGCTGGCGGCCGACCCCTTCCTGGCGGACTATCGCTACCTGCTGGAGTCCATCCGCCGCGACAGTCGCTATCTGCTCCCCGCCCGGGAGGAGGAGATTCTCTCCCGCATGAACATCTCCGGCGGCTCGGCCTGGAGCCAGCAGCAGGGGCATCTGACCTCGGCGGTGGAGGTGGACTTCCGCGGCGGCAAGACCAATCTCTCCGCCATCCGCAACATGGCCTATGACCCGGATCCCGCCCTGCGCAGGGAGGCCTATGAGGCCGAGCTGGCCTGCTATCCCAAGATTGCCGACGCGGTGGCCTTTTCGCTCAACTCCATCAAGCTGCAGGTGATCCAGGAGTGCCAGCTGCGCGGCTATGACTCCCCGCTGGACCAGACGCTCCAGGGCGCACGCATGGAGCGCAGGACCCTCGACGCGCTGCTTTCTGCCATGAACGACTATCTGCCCCGCTTCTGGGAGTATCTCAAGGTCAAGGCCCGCGTGCTGGGCCACGAGGGCGGCCTGCCCTGGTACGACCTGTTTGCTCCCATGGGCGAGAACAGCCGGAAGTTTACCATCGAATCCGCCCGGGACTATCTGCTGCACGTTTTTTCCAGCTTTGACGGGCAGCTGCACGACATGGCGGCCCAGGCCTTTGACGAGCGCTGGATCGACTTCTATCCCCACGACGGCAAGCGCGGCGGCGCATTCTGCAGCGGCCTGCAGCCCATCCGCCAGAGCCGTATCCTGACCAACTTCGACGGCAGCTTCAGCGACGTGGTCACCCTGGCTCACGAGCTGGGTCACGCCTTCCATAACGTCAATCTCTATGATCACCGCCCGCTGAACAAGAGCTATTCCATGCCCGTGGCCGAAACAGCCTCCAACTTCAACGAGTGCATTGTCAACGGCTACGCCATCCGCCACGCCCGCTCCGACGCGGAAAAGCTGGCCCTGATCGAAAGCCAGCTCTCCGACACCACGCAGATCATCTGCGACATTCTTTCGCGCTATCTGTTCGAAACTGCCGTGTTCGACCAGCGTTCCAGCCGCTTTATGGACAGCCAGGCCCTGTGCGGCATCATGCTCGACGCGCAGAAGCAGGCCTATGGCGACGGTCTGGATCACAGCCTGCTGCATCCGTACATGTGGGTCTGCAAGAGCCACTATTACTCCACGGGCCGCAGCTTCTACAACTTCCCCTATGCCTTCGGCGGGCTGTTCGCCCGGGGCCTGTACGCCCAGTACGAGGAGGAGGGCAGCGCCTTTGTGCCCAAGTATAAGACGCTGCTGCACACCACCTCGGTCGCCTCGGTGGAGGACACGGCCAAAATCGCCGGCCTGGACCTGACCGACAAGGCCTTCTGGGCCCGCGGGCTGGAATCCTATGCGCAGATGATTGACCAGTTCATCGCCCTGGCGCAGAAGTAAGCCGCCGCTTTTCCCGCCCGAAACGCACCGCGCCCCGGCGCCGCATTTGCGGCGCCGGGGTGCTTGTCTTTTCCTTGTTTCAGATCCCGCGGCCCAGAATGTCCCAGGGCGTGACCATGCCCAGCACCTGCTCATCCGGGCGGCCGCCGGCCGTTAGAAAGGCCACGGCAATGCGCTTGCCCTGGCGATAGGTCTGCTCAAACTCCAGCTGCAGCTCCTCCACATAGAGCGTGCTTTTCACAAAGATGAACCGGCCCTCTTTCTGCCGGTTCAGGGACAGATACTCCCCCAGGTCGCGCACACGCAGATCCTGCGGCGGCTGCTGCGGGTGGTCAGCCAGATAGCGGAAAACA